>VGYL01000009.1 GCA_016872975.1 Planctomycetota bacterium | reverse complement strand
AATCGACGAGTTTCAATCCGCGCCCCGCGCCGAGGCACGGGGCGACAGCGGCCGGGTCAAGGCCCACGGCCGCAGGCACTTTGTAGTCTACTGGCGCGAACGTGCCAACCCTGGATTCGTCCGCGGTCGTGTTGAGATGTCAAACAACGAGGATAAGCAGCGTGGGCCTTGGGCGGGAGCTCAGTCCGCGAACCTGGGCGGGTTGGGTCGGCACTCGGGGTTCGCGGCGGGCGGTTCACAGGACCAGGGGTTCGGTGAGGTCGACGGGTTTATGGACGCCGTGGTGCTCGGTGCGCTGGGCGGCCTCGGCATCCAGGAAGTAGAAGCGAAGCGAGTCCTCGTCGGCTTTCATCTCCGAAAGCAGGCGGTGCCGCAGTTGCACCCACTCCTTCTGTCCGAGTTGACACTCGAAGACGGACTTCTGGACCCGGACACCGAAGTCTTCGCAGGCCTGCGCCACGCGCCGAAGGCGGCGTTGGCCGGCCCGGTCCACGGTCGAGACGTCATAGGTTACCAAGACGAGCATAGGGGCGCTGGGTTGGACATTCGGAGTTCAGGTTTGGGCCCTTAGCCTTCAGCCTTTAGCCTTCAGCCTTTAGCCTTCAGCCTTTAGCCTTTAGCCTTCAGCCTTCATTTGGGTATCAGGGGCACGTAATCGGACACGTCGCCCCGAAGGTGCCGGGCCAGAAGTCGGGCCTGGACAAAGGGCATTTGGCCCAGGCGCAGATTCTGTTCGAGCAAGGGGTGTTGGAGATGTTCCTGTTTGCGCTGTTGGTAGGCCGTGATCACGCGTTTGCGGCCGGCGTCGGTGAACTCGACGGCGCCGCCCTCGCGCTCGCGGAAGTCCTCGGGCCCCACTTGCTGGCGATTGACGAGGGTCACGGCCAGGCGATCGGCGAGCCAAGGTCGGAATTCCTCCATCAGGTCCAAGGCTAGCGCCGGCCGATTGGGCCGCTCGGCATGCAGGAACCCGACGAACGGGTCCAACCCGATACTCGTGAGGGCCGCCACGCAATCGTGCCGGACCAGGGCGTAGAGAAAACTTAGCAGGCAATTGATGCGGTCGCGCGGCGGGCGGCGGCTGCGCGCGCCAAAGGCGAACTCGGCCCGTTGTTGCTTGAGCAACAGGCTGAAGCAAGCGAAGTAAGTGGCGCTCCCCATCCCTTCGACGCCGCGCAACCCATCCAACGCCCCCGGCTCGCGCAGGCTATCGGCCGACCAGCGGTTCAGGGACTGGATCTGCCGAGCGAGCGCCTCGGCGGCATCGCTGAGCCGGTCTTGTTCAACCGCCGAGTCGGTCTCGCGCGCAGCTCGGAGGATCGAGTTGCGAGAGTTCTGGAGCTTGCCGGCGACGATCTGCCGGGCGATGGCGGCGCACTGCGCCCGGGCATCGGCCGCGCGAAACTGGGCGCGCCGCAGCGCGACGCTGGTATCCGCTACGCCGGTCAGCCGAGCGTGCAGGTGACCGTTTTCGGTCAGGAAATTCACCGCGACCCCGCGCTCCCAACACAGATCCAGGGCCGGCGGTGTGATCGTCACCTGGCCGAACGCGCAGATCGACTCGAGATGGTGGATCGGGATCGATAGCTTCCGCCAGTCGATCGCCCGATCCCGCGACCGCTCCTCAGCCGCCAGCTCGGGTGGGTAGACCGGAACCTCGACCTGGAGGGTCAGATGATCGCGCGCCACCAGACTGCCCGGCGTGGTCAGGTAGAGCGTGTTTTGGGCAATGTCAGGCATTTCTTCGTCTGCGCTTATTCATGAGTCACCGAGATGGATTACAGCCGGCGGTAGGGCGCGCAGTCCGCTGCGCGCCGCGGCCCCCTGGGTCCACAGCCGTTTGCCGCGCGCAGAGGACTGCGCGCCCCAGTAAACTGTCGTCTATCCCAAGCTCTCATCAGCAAGTGTCACCTCCGGAATCTCAAACCTGGAACAGGGCGCGCGCCACGCGGTCCAGTCGCGGCGGCTGGGAGGTCACCTGGGGCAGGCAGATCTCGTAGAGCGAGCATTCCGCGCAGGCCGGTCGGTGCACGGCTGGCGGCAGCGCGGCCATCGCGGAACGCGGCGATGCCGCCCCGGCCTCCAGCTTCCGGTCTCCGGCCTCCTCTTCCTCCGCCCCCGCCGGGGGATCGCCCAGGAGGGCGTGCAATTGCCGGATCGCATCCTCCGTCAGCCGGCGCAGCTCGAGGGTAAACTCGACCTCGCGCCGGCGCTTGCTGTCGGCATGGAAGATCGCGCCCCGCGGCACCTCGAGGCCGAACATCTCCTCGAGACAAAGGGCCTGGGCGCACACCTGGGCGTCGTCGTTCTCCCATTTCCGCCGTTTGCCCAGCTTGAACTCGACGGGAAGAAGAGATTTAGGATTTAGGATTTCAGATTTCGGATTTGGGGCGGGGCAAGGGTCAGCTTGAAGCCGTGCTCCAGGCGGGCGGGGAGTGACCTCCACCAGATCGCACTTTCCGTTGAGGCCGAGGCGCTCCGACCAGACGGGCAAGGCGCGCCATAAGAGCGCGCCCTTGGCGACTTCGTAGCCGGGCAGATCCGCATGCTCGTGGGCGATGTCGCCGCGGGCGGTATGCTCGTTGGCCTCGCGCCAGCCCTCGAGCAGCTTGAGCGCCGCCCGGCGCGGGCAGTACAGGTAGTCGTTGAGCAGAGACAAGGGTAGTGATTCCAGGTTGGAGAATTCAGGGTTCACGCTGCGCGACAGTTGCCGGGGATGATTTGCGGGAATGACTTGGCAGTTGTTTGGCCTCGGGCGCTATGCCAGTCTATGCCCATGGAAATCACGGTGACAAAACCGATTGAGGATTTCATAAAGCAACAAGTCGCGAGAGGCTACGCCGACGAGAGCGAAGTCGCCCGCCAAGCTTTCCTGCGCTGGATGGCGGAGGAGGACCTCGACGCCGAACCGCCGCGGCTCCGGGAGAAACTGGACGCCGCCCGCCGCGGCGAGTTTCGCCCTTACGACCCCAAATCCTACGACGCGTTGCTCGCCTCCGCCGGTGAAACTCCCCGTTGAGAAGAAGCAGAGGCGGTCGTTGAGCAGGCTCAAGGGCAACTGCTTGCGTGCCTCTGAAATCTGAGATGCTGGATTTTCGGTTGGCATCACAAGGTGCAAAGCATGGTGGCCGCGAGAGAACGCACAGAACGCAAAAGACATTCCCTCTCCTCCTCGAACGAGGAGAGGGCCAGGGTGAGGAGTCGAATCGGTGTTTGCACAGTCACATCGGTTCAAGACCCTGCTTGCCGGCCTTCAGCAAGGGAAGGATGTCCGCCATGTAGCCGGGAAAGCCGTTGAAATTCTGCCCGGTCCAGGCCCAAAGCTCTTCGTCCAGCCCAATGGGCTTGAGCGGCCAATCGCCGCTTTTGAGCCGACTCGACCAGATTTGGACGCTGTTCTGCATGATCTCGCGCCAGGAGGGGAACTGCGCCCGGTCGCGGCTCTCGATTCGTTTGACCAACGCCTGCTCCACCAGCACGGCTCGCGTGTCCGCCGTGATGACCTCTGAAATCTGCAATCTCCAATCTGCGATCCCCGGAGGGGCCGTGCGTCCGGCAATCTGGAGCAGGTTCACCAGCCCCCAGCTTCCTGCCTGTGCGGGGCACGCAGACAGGTCGCGGAAAGCCGAGCGGAACGAGAAATCCACGCCCGCTTCCACGCAACTGATGGCGCGTGGCGATTCTGTAATTTCGATTGGAGTCACAGGACGCTCTCCTTTCCAGAAAGGAAGCCACGCAGCTCCAGGACGCCCTTCATCACGCCAAGAAACTCGTCGTAAGCGAGATTCCAGCGATAGACCCTGGGCAAGCGAGGGAATTCCTGCAGTTCGAATTCTCGTTCCTTGCCGAGCCAAAGCTGCACGCTGCCGCGTTGCAGGTCTCGAAACGCAACAGGCTCGTAACTCTGCAACCGCTCGATGAGTCCAGGGTTTACCACAGCAGTGATCGTGTTTGCCGAAATGACCCGGAACAGTTGTTCCACCTCTGGGAAGTTGTGGCCGTTCTCGTGAATGCGAAGTTGCTCCAAGAATGGCTTGAGGTCGCTCCGATTCAGTTCACGCTTCATCGCCTCCAGGCAATACGCCGCCGAAACTCGCCCTTCCGTGAATAGTTCGCCGAGCACCAAAGCCGAATGCTCGAATGCGGGGTGCTTGTTGAACAGGACATGAGGGGCGAGGGTGAAATCAATCACGGGGCCTTGCTCGCGGCGGCCATGCCGGTTCACCCGTCCGCTCAGTTGCAGGAGGCTCGTCAAGCTCGCCCGCTCACGCAGACCGCTTGCAAAGTCCAGGTCCACACCGGCTTCAACGCAGGAGGTGGCGACCAGAGTCCAATTGGTGTCGCCTGAGTCGGCCAGACGCCGCTTGACGCGGTCGTAAGTCTTGTCGCGGTGCTCAGGAGTCAGCGCGGTGGAAACATGCTCGACTGATGAATCCCGCCAGACTTCCGCCAGATGCCTTGCGACCACCGCAGCGTTCTGGACTGTGTTCACGACGAGCAGCCGCGGCCCCGGCAATGTCTCAATCGTCCGCGCCAATGACTCCACTGAAAGCGGTTCTGTTTCCGTCCTGATCTGGATTCGCCTGTTTTCTGCGTCAATGGCATCGGCGCGGGATGCAGCGGGCAAGAGATTCGGTACGGAAACGGGGGTCTTGGTTTCGACGAACTGCTCCATCTGCCAGAACTCAGGCAGCGACCCAGACGCCAGCAGGCAGTGGCATCCCCAGTCTTGCGTGAGTTGCACCAGCCAACGGAACGCCTGGGGCCACAGCTTTGCCGGTAGCGCGGCGTGCGCTTCGTCAATGAAAATGGCGGAACGCGGCACTTGGTGAAGTTTGCGCAATGACACGGTATCGGCAGCAGCGAGCGTCTCGAAGAACCGCACCGCGGTGACGGCAACGATCGACGCGTGCCACAACTCGGCGTATTGGCGGGCGGGTGAGTTCCGGTCGTTCTGACCTTCGGGGAATTCGACCCGGTGGTGGTGCTCCGCGACGGTTTCCAGTGCCTTCTCTCCGCGCAAGGTCAAGGCGCAGCGATAGACGCGCGCCGACTGCGTGATGATGTTTGTGAACGGCAGGACCACGAAAATCCGCCGCAGATTCTTGTGCTCTGCCGCGCGGAGAAGGTGGGCCATGATCGCCGTCGTTTTGCCGGACCCGACAGGGCTGTCACAGAACAGAAGACTGGGTGAAGTCGGCCTGAGCAGGCTCTCCTTGAAGATCCTTTGTCGCAGGGCAGTCCGTGCATCGTTGGCGTTGCGAGTGCCGAGTCGCTGAACGTATCTCTCCAGGGCCGCGCGGCGCTCGCGAGCACGGAGTGGCAATCCGGGAGGAGGTTCGATTCCTGTCCGGTGGTACGCGGTGTCGGTGTGGTCAGCGTCCACCAAACAGGACAGCGCAAGGCGGTGAAACAGGGGCGGCACGCCGTGCGTTGCCCCGGACGCCGGAACTGGCGGGAGGGCTTCTGACACAAGCGCCTGCCGATGCCGTTCGAGGAATTTGTCCAACCGGGCGTCGTTGAAGGCGCACGTCGGCTCCGGGCGGCCCGGCACAGTTTCGTCCTCGCGGAAAGCGAGATCTTGGCGCGCTTTTTCCACCTCAAAGTTCGGCAAGCCCTTGTGGTGTGCATACACGAGGGCGGCACCGAACGAATCACGAAGCGCAGCATCCGGATGCCGCAGAAGTGCCGCGACGCCAGCGTCCCAATGCTTCACGGGCAGGGATTCACGCGAACCGGGCTTCCCCAGGATCTTCTGGTTGGCTGGATCAAGCTTGCCCAAGTCGTGGAACTCCGCCCCAAGCCGCACCGCTCGGGCGAGCGTTTCACGGAACTTGGCCCCCTCGCCTTGCGCAGCGTCGGCGTTCGCGCACGCGCGTCGAACAACGCCAGTAACATGAGCCACGTAGCTTTGCGGCGGACGGCCGTCTTGGGCGCTGTGGGCAAGCGGGACAGGCTCAGCCTTGTCGGATGATGCCGCAGACACGTTTCTGAGGAACACGGCTATTCCAAGGGTGCGATCGGCTGCGTCGGCCGTGCCGTGTGAACCCGGTCCCAGTTGTCCCAGAGCTCCGCCCGATGGAGCGCGGCCCATTCCAACACCAGCGCCAAGGCGCCGCGGCAAGTCGCCCGCCTCGACCTCCAGCGTGTCGAGACGCACCACCGCCTCATGCTCCGCGTAGCGGGCGTGGAAGTGCGGTGGCGGGTGGTCGTCCCAGTTCATGGTGATGACGATGCCAAAGAATCGGCTAAGGGTTGGCATGGGCGGAGCGTTCGGTGCGCAAACTGGGGAAGAGGTCTTCAGGCCGTTTCCCCGTGACTTGCAGCCAGAGCGCGTCGGCACAGAAATCCAATTCGCCGGGCCAAGTGAGCGTCCGGCCGCCTTCGCCGAGGGAGGCCTGGTGAAAGAACGCATAGTTCGTCCAGGGGACGAAAACGCCCTGGCCCACGTGGGACGCGAAGTCGGCTTCGCCTTCCACTCCATCATCGAACCGCAGCCAAACACGGTAGTGATCCAGAACGTTGAACGCGGTGATCTTTTTCATAGGACCAATTTGACCGAAGGCCGGGCGGCGGCTGACAAGTCGCGCCATGCCTCGTCCTCCTCCGGCGTGTTCCAGTCGGCGCCCCACGCGGTTTGCGCCAACGGCAACAAGTCCTCACGGCCTTCGCCGCGCGCCGCCTGGCGGGTCTTCAGAAAATTCAGGAAGTCGAACACTTCCTGTTGGACCGGTTCAGGGGCGGCCTTGATTTCCTCGATTAACGTCTCAGTCAGCGTGTTCATGGTTTCAATTCATACCCGATTTACAGATCCAAAGCCAGTGTCGGCCAAGGGATGACGAGCTTTCTGAAATCAGATATATCGTCTTCTCCATCAGGGTCACAAAACGTCGAAGCCAGTCTTGCCGGCCTTCAGCAACGGAAGAACGTCCGCCATGTAGCCGAGAAAGCCGTTGAAATTCTGCCCGGTCCAGGCCCAAAGCTCTTCGTCGTGCCCGATGGGTTTCAGCGGCCAATCGCCACTCTTGAGCCGGCTCGACCAGATTTGGACGCCATCTGAAATCTGCGATCTCCAATCTGCGCCCCCCGAAGGGGCCGTGCGCCCGACTTCTGAAATCTGAAATCGCGAATCTGCAATCCGCGACCGCCTCCAGCTTCCTGCGTGTGCGGGGCACGCAGACAGGTCGCGGAACGCCGAGCGGAACGAGAAATCCACACTTGCTTCCCGCCCGTATTCGGTGGAGTTCACAAAACAAACCCTCCAGCAATTTGGGCAGCCAGCAACGGCAGGACGCCCTTCATGTAGCCAAGGAAACTGTCGTAGCACCCAGGCTGGATGCCGACCAATTCCTCGCCAAAGCCCAGTGACCGCGTGACAGGCAGATCGCGCAGTTTGTTCTCCCACACCTGGACGCTGTGGCGCATCACCTGGCGTGGCGTCGGGAATTGCTGCGCATCGAACGTGAGGAAGCGAGCGATCAATTCCTGGCTCACGAGCACGGTGCGCGTGTCTGCGGTGATGAGACGGCAGTCCTGGGCGACTTGCGGATAATCCTCGTCTCGTTCGGCGGCCATGATTCGTGCGGCCAGGCTCTCGGGTTCGCCGAAGCTGGCGTTGAGTTCGCGTTGTAACGCTTCGGTGCAATGTTGTGGACCCAGATTCTCCCCGTGCTCGGCGAACAGACCGGCGAGCACCTTGCGCGAAGTTTTGAAGTGCGGATGCAAGTTCAGGAATCCCGATTCGTCGTGCCGGAAATCCCAGACCTCCGCGTCAGGATATTCCCCGCCACGGCTGACGCGCCCGGCGGTTTGCAGGAGATTGACGAGGCCGCAACTTTCGCGAAACGCAATGCGGAAAGAGAAGTCAACGCCGGCTTCGACACAACTCGTGGCCACAAGAGTCCAGTCCTTCCATTCGGATCGCAGCTTTTCTTTGACGCGACTGAGCGTCGTTTCGCGGTCTGCTGGGCAAAGAGCCGTCGAGAGATGCTCCACGTTCTGGCCAAGCCTTCGCTCGTGACGAAGATAATGCGCCAGGATGGCGGCGGATTGGACGGTGTTGAGAATGACAAGGCGAGGCCCAGGTTTTTCGGAAACGAAGTCCGCCAGGTCAGCGAGGGACAATTGATCGGGGCGAGTTTTGAGCCAGACGCGCTTGGCCTCGAATGACGCCGCGCGTTCTCGGATTGCTTCCGGGACAAGTTCTGGAATGGGCCACTGTTCGTTGGCGGGAACGAAGTCGTTGAGTTCCCAAAAGCGTGACAATGAGCCGCTGGCGAGAACGACGTGGCAGTTCCAGTCATCACAGAGTTCCCGGAGCCATCGCCATTCTTGCGGCCAGATAGGCGCAGGCATGGCGGCGTGGGCTTCGTCCACAAAGATGGCAGCGCCGGGCACCTGGTGAAGCTTTCGCAGCGGGACCGTTTGATTGGCGGCGAGCGTCTCGAAGAATTGAACGGCGGTCGTCACCACAACCGGCGCTTCCCATCGTTGTGTGAGTTGCCTGAGATCACGCCAGTCCTCGCCGCTAAACTCCACCCTGTGATGGTGAGCCGCTACCACCGCTTCCGGATCTTCACCGGGAAGCACGAGCGCGCGGCGATACACTGAGGTGGACCCCATTGTTAAGACCACGAGGCGCGAGAATTAAGCTAGCATTTGGCGAGGTCTGCTCGGGCTGGTTTTCGTGTTGGTCGCTCGCGCCTCAACCCCCATGGAAAGAGAGAGCAACCAGCGAACCCGCCAGTCGCCCCCTCCTCCCGTTTTGGGGTTCCAGTGTTTACCGCCGAAGGCGGTCTGAATTCAAGTCCCGGATCAAAACGATGTGTCGTTCGTGTCCCGCAGTTGCGGTTCCTCGGGGCTGCGCTCGAGCCCAGATCGCTGCGCTGGAGTGCGCATGGCGTCCCAAGCCGCCGGTTGTCCACCGAAGTCCTGGGGCCGGCGATACCAGTCAGCCGGCGTCGCGTCCTCCAACGCTTGATGGGGACGCTGGTGATTGTAGTCCTCGAAATACCGGCGCAACCCGCGCCCGGCGGACAACCCGTCGCCGTAGTCATTGAGGTAGATGTCCTCATACTTCACGCTGCGCCACAACCGCTCGATGAACCGGTTGTCGATCCACCGCCCCCGGCCGTCCATGCTCACCTCCACCCCGGCCGACTGCACCGCATCCACGAACCCGGGGCTGGTAAACTGGGCTCCTTGGTCGGTGTTGGAGATCAACGGCGTCCGCCCCGCCTCGCCCAGCGCTCGCTCCCAGGCCCGGATGCAGAACTCCGCCTCCAGAGTGTTGCTCAACTCCCAGGCCAGCACATAGCGGCTCCACCAGTCCATCACCGCCACCAGATACATAAACCCATAGGCCATAGGCACATACGTGATGTCGCTGCACCACACCTGGTCCGGTCCGTTGATCGTCAGACCGTCCAATAGATACGGGAAGATCTCGTGGCCTTCCCCGGGCTGGCTCAGGTGCCGCCGGGGGTAGATCGCCTCGATCCCCATGAGCCGCAGCAGCCGCACCACTCGCTTGCGGTTGACCCTGCACCCGCTCCGACGCAGCAGCACCGTCAAGCGCCGGCTCCCGTAAACCGGATGCTCCAGATGCAGCTCGTCGAGCTGGCGCATCACCTGCAGGTTGGCTTCGGTCTCTGGACACGGCTGATAGTAGTAGGCCGTTCGACTGATCTCCAACAGTGCGCATTGGCGTCGGAGACTCGGTTCGTCCAGGCTTTGGATCAGCGCTCGTCGTGCAGCGACAGGCCCAACTGCCTGCACTTTTTTTTAAGCCAGTCCAGATCGACCGTCAGTTGGCCGATCTTCTGGTGCAGTTGGGCGATGACTTTCTCGCTGTCGTCAGCCACGGGGCGGTCCCGCTCGAAGAGCTCGGGCATCCGTTCCCGCAACGTCGCCTTCCACTGGCCGACCAGCAGCGGGTGCACCTGGTGCTCCCGGCCGATCTGGGCCGTCGTCTTGATTCCCATCAACGCCTCCAGGCCCACCTGGGCTTTGAAGGCTCCACTATACTGCTTGCGTTTTCGTTTCATCGATCTGCTCTTTCTCACGTCGAGCAGACCTCGAAAAGCCTAGCTTAGCCGCTGGTCTTAATTTTGGGGTCCATTTCACCTATCCCACACTGGTTTCCGCAGGGATTTGACATGCGTGGTTTCAGCCGCTACCAGCGAGACGCTTTACGCCTCTACGCCGTGAACGAAGTGGCAGACCTTTTCACAAAGAGGAACCTGTGGGCACTCGCGGTCTTGAGGCATCACATTGTGGCATCGCAGATCTGGAGCGATTCATTGCTGTTTACGCTCACGAGTATTTTACTCAAGTCGTCCCGGATGATGGCCCATAACAGCGATGGTATTGGACGGATTCAAAAGGGGACTTATTACATCCCGCAGATAGAGCATGACGTTCATGTTGGCAAGTTCATGGAAGAGGCGTTTGGAGACATGGTTCGTGGTTTCCAGGAAATTCAGCCCATATGCACCGACCTGTCTATCAGCACAGCGGACGCACAGGAACTGGACATTCCCGATAACTCTGTGGACTACATCTTCACTGACCCACCTTACGGCGGCACTGTCCAGTATGGAGAACTCAACTTTGCCTGGGAGGCGTGGTTGCGTGCTGACACGAGCTGGCATGGGGCCGAGATCGTGGTCAATGAGCAGCGCGGTAAGAGTGAGGGCGACTGGGCGAACATGATGAGGAAGGCATTGAAGGAGGCGGCGCGGGTGTTGAGGCCAGGTCGCAACATTTCAATCTGCTATCATGACACGTCCGAAGGCACATGGGAATTGCTTCAGGACTTAACTGCTGAGGCGGAATTGGTGCCCGAAGAAGTTGCTGGTGCCCTCTACATCGAATCAAAGACGAAGACCACCAACCAGTATTTCGCTGAGAAGGTCACGAAGCGCGATCTGGTCATCAATTTCCGCAAGCGCAGACCGGGCGTGAAACGGTCGGTGGTTCACTTCACTGGCGCGGAAGACACCCCGACCTTTCGACAGAAGGCGCAAGCTGTAATTCGGGATTGTCTATTGGCCAACCCCGGTTCCACCAAGGATCGCATTTACGATGAGGTAGTGAGTCATCTGGTTCGCAAGGGCCAGATGGAAGCTCACAACTTTGAGGAACTTCTCCGCGAGGTCGCGGATGAGGTCAAGGAGCCGGTGAAGAAGAACCTGTTCGAGAACGAGGAACCTGATCTGCTTGGCTCTCACCAGGTGGGCCGCTGGCATCTCAAGGAATCGGAGGCCGGAGCTGAGGAAACCGAATGCGCCACGGCGGACTCTGCCGGGACGCGCATCCACGACTTCCTGGCCAAGACCACTGCCGTAAGGCTGAAGGAGAGCGAGTCGAAGCTCAACGAGTTGCAGTCCGAGATCGCGCATCTACGGACAAAGCTCCAGTCCGTCGATCAAGGCAAGTCGGATGAGCCGCGCGGCAAGTTGGTGCGAGACATACGGGAAAGGACGGAGAGGCTGGAAAAGCTGATTGCTCAACGCACTGAATGGGAGCGCCAAGCCATCCATTACAGCGATATTTTCGAGTTCTACGTCGCCGCCGTTAACCCGAAGCCCAAGGCCATGCTGGAGGAGATCCTGGAGGACTACTGCTATCAGACCGACGAGGGCAACTGGCGTCCGCCGCTGACCGAACCTGAGAAAAAGGAAAAGGGCAGCGAGCGTCAACGCGCCGTGCGCCGGAAGATCCAGCGGTTCTGTAACCTCCTGGAAGCCGGGGACGCCATCCCCGAGGGCCAGCGTCCCGACGCGCAAACCCTGGCAGACTGGATTCGCCACTGCCGCCGGACTGGCCTACACGCCCAGGGCAAGCTCCTCTACGAACGCGGCGGCGACCTCAGCGCCCTTGGGGAGCAGGCCCAGGTGGACGTGGAAGAAGATTACCAGGTCTGCGTGAAGCACCAGACGAACAAACGGTGAGGATCGAATGAAATCTGAATTGCAGATCAGGGCCGAGAAGGCTGCCGAACGGTTTGGGAGTGCCAGAAAGCCAATTGTGCTTGAGTTCGCCGGTGTGCCAAAGGCAGGCAAGACGACCACGCTGAACGCGCTACAGGCGTTCCTGAAGCGGTGTGGCTTCCGCGTTGAGGTTGTGGTGGAGCGGGCCTCTGTGTGCCCCATCCGCGACAAGAAACACGCCAACTTCAACGTGTGGACACCTTGCACCACGTTGGCGCAGATTTTGGAGAAGACGCAGAATCCACCGCGCCCAGAAGATCCGCACATCCTCATCCTGGATAGGGGGCTGTTCGATTCCATCTGCTGGCTGACCCTGATGGAGCGGCTTGAACGGATTCGGCCTCAAGACCGCCAGCTCATCGAGAAGTTCTTGAGGATCGACGATTGGAGGAAGCGGATTTCGGCGGTCTTTGTCATGACCGTTTCCCCCACGGACTCCATGACACGGGAAAAGGGCCTCCTGCCGGTCGAGGGCGGGAAAGGCTCGATCATGAACCCGGACGTTCTTAATCAAATGCTGAACACGACCAAAGAAGCTGCTGAGCGGATGAAAAACGACTTCCGAATTTTCAACATTGATACCTCCTCCGGCCAGGCCAAGGACGGAGCGAAGAAAACCGCGGAGATTGTTGCTGATCTCGCTCTCAACGTCATAGAGGAGCACCTGCGCGAGGACATTCTTTCGCTGCCGAAGGCCGAAGTGACGAAACTGTTTGGAGCCAAGCGGTGTCTCCCCATCGCCGAAGCGACGGCGCTGGTAGCCGCCTTCAATAAGACAGGCAACTTCGCCCCTCGGGAACAGGTTGAGGCCGACAAGTCTCGGGTTCAGGCATTGCCGGTGGTTGTAATCCGCAACAAGAGCGGCGATGTGCTCAGGCTTCGCAGGAAGGAGCGATACGACGATAATCCCTTGCACGAGAAACTTGTGATCTGGGCAGGAGGCCACGTTCGGAAGGAAGATCAGATCAACGGGGATTGCCTGATCCAATGCGCCCTACGCGAAGTCCAGGAGGAGTTGAGGCTCAGCATCGACGCTCACGAGTTGAGTCTCCAGGGGGCCATCTACTCCGAGTTGGGAGAACGGAGCGCCCAGCATGTGGCTATCGTTTACGAGTGGAAAGCCGCGACGGATGACATTGCCGTGGTGCTGAGCAGCGCGGAGTTCTTCGAGCGGCGGGGAACTTCCCTGAGTGGCAGCTTCGTCCCCCTAAAAGACCTGGCCTTGGACGTGGACAAAGAAAAGGAGAAGGAGCGGAAGGTCACCGAGGAGTGGTCGGTCGAGATCGTGCGCGAGATCCTGGCAAAGGACATCCACACCTTCGCACCGCGCCTGCTTTAGCCATCGTCAGTTCTGCAACCCATTGGGGATGAATGTTTCAACACCTGCTGAAAGCGGGTGCTTTGGTGAAAATCGGGCTTTGCGGCACTTTCATCCAAAGTGTAGTTTTCAGCATCAGTTGAAAATGACTGTTTCAATGAAAGAGATCGCGTTAATGGATCAAGCCAGGGAGGCACTGTTGAAGTGCCTCCAGGGAGTGCCGTTCGTGCGGGTCGAGAAGGAGTCCAACGCCGCGAACGACAGATCGGACTTGCGTCTCCAGGTCAAGACCCCCGGAGGCAAGAGCACGTTGGTCGTCGAAGTGCGGAAGGTGGGCCAACCCCGCGTGATCCGCGAGGCGACGAACCAGTTGCTGAGGTTCAAGAACGAGCTGCCCGGTGCCTACGGCGTGGTCATGGCCCCGTACATTTCTCCCGAAGCCGCCGAGATCTGCCTCAAGGAGGGCTTCGGCTTCGCTGACATGGCCGGGAACTGCCTGTTGAGTTTCGACCAGGTGTTCGTCTCGAAAGAGGGCAAGGCGAACCCGTTCGCCCGAAAGCGCGATCTGCGGTCACTCTACTCCCCCAAGGCCGAGCGGGTGCTCCGGGTGCTGCTGTCCGCGCCGAGCCGATGGTGGAAGGTGCAGCCGCTGGCTACGGAAGCGGGCGTCAGCCTCGGCCAGGGGTTCAACGTCAAGAAACTGCTGGTGGATCGGGAATGGGTGGAAACCGGCGACGACGGCTTCCGGCTCACCGCCCCCGCCAGGCTGCTGGCGGAGTGGGAGGAGAACTACGACTTCCGCCGCAGCGCCGTCCGGGAGTTCTACACGCTCCGGCCCATCGCGGACTTCGAGCGCCAACTGGCCGAGGCGTGTGCGAAGGACAAGTCGGCCTACGCGCTGGCCGGGTTCTCCAGCGCGGCCCGGTATGCGCCGATGGTGCGTTACCAGCGGGCGATGGCCTATGTGGTTGGCAACCTCGATGACTTGGCCGAGCGCCTGGAACTGAAGGCCGTCACGAGCGGGGCCAACGTCAATCTGATCACCCCCTACGACGACGGCGTGCTCTACGGCACGGAAACCAAGGGCGACGCCAAGGTCACGTCGCCGGTGCAGAGCTACCTCGACCTGCGCCAGATCAAGGGCCGGGGCGAGGAGGCGGCGGATTCCCTGAAACAACTGTTTTTTCACGACGAAGGAGTGAAAAAATAATGAATCTGCCTATCAACATCGCTGACTTGCTACACGGCAAGAGTGTGGAGTGGGAGCGATTGGAGTTCAAGGCCGGCTGGAATCCGCTGGCGGTGCTGCACACGCTCTGTGCCTTTGCGAATGATTTTCACAATCTCGGAGGTGGCTATGTGGTCATCGGCGTGTGTGAGCGGGACGGTCATCCCGTGCTGCCGCCTGTTGGGCTGAGTGCCGGTGAAATGGACGCCATCCAGAAGGAACTGCTCAACCTCGGACACGGGGCCCTGCAGCCGTTCTACCATCCCATCATGGTGCCGGCGGTTCTGGAGGGAAAACAGGTCCTGGTGCTCTGGGCGCCTGGAGGGCAGACACGCCCTTACAAGGCCAGGTTGAGCCTCGGCAAGGACGCCAGGGAATGGGCCTACTTCATCCGGAAAGGATCGAGCACCGTCCGGGCCAGGGGCGGCGACGAGCAGGAATTGCTCACCCTCGCCGCGACGGTCCCCTTCGATGACCGGGTCAATCAACGGGCCCGCCTTGAGGATCTTTCCCGAAACCTGATTCGGGAGTTCCTGACGGAGGTGGGAAGCGATCTGGACAAGCCCGCCCGGACCATGCCCCTCGAAACCCTCGGGCGGCAGATGAACATCGTAGGCGGTCCCAAGGAAGCCCCGTTCCCGTTGAACGTTGGCCTGTTGTTCTTCAATGCGGCGCCGCACCGGTTCTTCCCGACGACGCAGATTGATGTGGTGTGGTTTCCGGAGGGGGCGGGCGGAGATCGGTTCACGGAAAAGGTCTTCCAAGGGCCGATCCACCGGATGCTGCGCGAGGCGCTGGATTTCATCCGGCGCAATTACCTGACCGAGATAGTCATCAAGCATCCCGACCGGGCCGAGGCCACTCGCGTGGCGAACTTCCCCTATGCCGCCATCGAGGAGGCCCTGGCCAACGCCATCTACCATCGGAGCTACGAAGAACGCGAACCGGTCGAGGTGCGCATCTCCGCGGAGGAACTGATCGTGCTGAGTTATCCGGGTCCCGATCGCTCGGTCCGCTTGGAGCAATTGCGGGCTGGCCGGGCGGTGCCACGCCGTTACCGCAACCGGCGAATCGGCGAGTTTCTCAAAGAACTGGAGATCACGGAAGGGCGCTCGACTGGCATCCCCAAGATCCTCGCGGCGATGAAACGCAACGGCTCGCCGCCGCCGGACTTCGAGTTCGATGCGGATCATTCCTATTTCATGACCCGATTGCCAGTCCATCCCCAAGCGCGCGCCGCCACGGGTGAGCCTTCGGGGACCAAACTAGTCGGAGGTGAACTCACCGGTGAGGGTCCGCTGGCAGAACCAGCGACCCAGTCGCCGACCCAGTCGCCGACCCAGTCAAGCGATCCAGTCGAACGCCTGCTGAGGGTGCTGTTTCAGGGCGAGCAGTCGTCGAGCGGGCTCCGAAAAGCTCTCCGGGTCAAACACCGGCCAACTTTCCGCAAGAACTACTTGCATCCAGCCATGAGGGCCGGATTCGTCGAGCTTACCATCCCTGACAAACCCAACAGCCGCCGGCAGAAATACCGCCTGACTGAAAACGGCCGCACTTGGCTTAAGGCGGGAGCGAGTCTGTCAACCTCCCAGAAACCATGAATTTAAAGGTCAAGGACGTGTTCAAGGGCAAGGTCGTCAACAAGGCCCTGACCATCAATACCGGCGTGGACGAGTTTCCGCGCTACGTGGTCGAATACCTGATCGACAACTACTGCTCCGAGGAGACGTTCCACGCCGACATGGAGAAGGTGGTGCGGCGGTTGAAGGAGAATTTCGTTCACGGTGCCGAAGCCGAGAAGATCCGTCACTACATCCGCGAGAACCGGAACCACTCGATTATCGCCAGCCTGGAAGCCCGGCTGGTCGAGACGGAGGACAAATACTGGGGGTCAATCTCCGCCATCAACGAGAACTTTGTAAACATTTCCGAGAGCATCGTGAACCAGTATCCCATGCTGCTCTCGGGCGGCATGTGGGGCACCATCGAGCTGACCTACGACGAGTCCGAGATTCACAGCAAGAAGATCCGCCCGTTCAAGGTGGTTTCGTTCACACCGTTCCAGATCAGCGTCATCAACCTGAACGAGTTCATCGAGAAGCGGTCGCAGTTCACCACCGACGAGTGGATCGACATCCTGGTCAACTCGTGCGGTCTCGATCCCGAGCCGCTGAACCGAAGGCAAAAGCTGCTCTACATCTGCCGCTGCGTGCCGCTGGCGGAGAGCAACGTCAACCAGATCGAGTTGGCCCCCAGGGAGACGGGCAAAACCTACCTCTACCGGAACATCAGCTACTACGCCCATGTGCTCTCGGGCGGCAAGGCGACCCCGGCGCAGCTTTTCATCAACCTGAACACCGGGAAGATTGGGGAGGTCGGAACGCGGGACGCGGTGGTGTTTGACGAGATCGCCAACACGGACTTCACCGATCCGAAGACGATGGTCAGCATCATGCAGGGCTACATGCAGGATGCGAAGTTCAGCAGGGGCAAGAAGGAGCTGCTGGCCTTTGCGAGCCTGGTCATGGTGGGGAACATCGACGTGCAGGGCAACATGCCGCACGAAAAGTATTATCACCTGTTCGAGCCACTGCCGGATTACCTCCAGGTGATCGCCTTCCTGGATCGGCTTCATGGGTTTCTGCCCGGCTGGTCGATTCCTAAGCTGCGACCGAACAGCTACTCGAAGGACTACGGATTCATCACCGATTTTTTCTGCGAGATCCTGCACGAGCTGCGGCGGATGGATCTGCTGGCTGGTATCCGCTCCCGCTTCAAGATCGTGGACACGGCGAAGACGGCCCAGGGCGTGTCTGGCCGGGACCAGAGGGCCATCATGAAGAACGCCTCGGGCCTGCTCAAGCTGCTCTATCCCGATGGTCGGCTCAGTGACGAGGAGTTGGAGGAGACCCTGGTGCTGGCCTGCGAGTTGCGCCAGCGCGTGCGCGACCAACTGCACCTGATCTCGCCGGGCGAGTATGAGAAGGTCGCTCTCGGCGTCGAGATCGCGGCCTCCGGCAAGATCATCAGCCCGAGCCTGCCGGACAGCCAGCGCGTCCAGCGCATCACCTTGCCCGACAAGCCAGCCGCGGGCGAAGTGCTCGGCCTGGCCGTCTGCGGCGACCACGGAGCCATCCTCCGGTTCGAGATGCAGGCGACGAAGGGATCGGGCCGGATCGTTCCCCTGGGTTCGATCCAGAAGGTCATGCGTGAGAGCATCGAAGCCGCTGCCCAGTATGTGAAGGCCAAGCACGAGGAGCTGGGCGTGACCGCCGAGTGGCGGCAGAGCTTCGACGTGGCCATCTTGGCGACGTTCATGGGCGTGCCCAAGGAAGGTCCATCGGCGGGAATCGCCCTGGTAGTCGGGATCATCTCGGCGTTGAAGGGTCTGCCGGTTCGGAACGACTTGGCCATGACCGGCGAGATCACGATCCTGGGCAAGGTGCTCCCGGTCGGCGGCATCCAGCAGAAGCTGCGAGCCGCCTTCGAGGCCGGTGTGAAAGAGGTCGTCATCCCTGCCGACAACCTGGCCGAAGCCCAAGCCCTCCCCGCCGCGATCACGCAGAAGCTCAAGATCACCACCGTCCAGGCGGTTGACGAAGCGATCAAGGCGGCGTTGATCGTGCCGAAAGCGTGACGAGGAATCCGTCGCTGATGCTATGAGGATCGCAGACCTTACGATCAAGAACTTCCGTGGTATTCGGGAGGGTAAAATCAACTTCGGGCGGCACACCGTCTTGGTCGGCCCCAACAGCAGTGGGAAGACTACGGTGATCGAGGCGCTGACGACGCTGTTTGGCCGTGACCGGCTGATTCGGACGCTGACCGAGCACGATTTCTTCGGCTGCGATCCTCAGCCAGCCGACCGCATCCAGGTCGTGGCTACCGTTGTGGATTTCGCGCCGAACATGCCGGACGATCACTTCGACTGGTTCCGCCCCGGCAGGGCTGTCCCCAAGTGGTATGACCCCGCGACCGGGCAACTCCATGCCGACAAAGTTGATGAGGGTAACCTGCTGGCCGCACAGATCGGGTTTGCCGGACGGTTCGACCAGGAGAGCCTCGAAGTTGAGACCGTCCGCTATTTCCACGACGATGACTCGACCACTGATCCGTTTTCGGAAGAACAGTGTGTTCCGGTGCCCCTCATAATCAAGGAGCTGGGGTTCTTCCTGATTCCGGCGAATCGGGCGTGGGAACGCATGATCTCGTTCGACTCGGAACTGTTTCGTCGCGTAGTTGCCCACGTGGGCGGTCTGCCCGCCAATGCTGTCCGCGAGGAACGAGCCAGACTGTGGAAGCCAGAGCACCCCCTGGAAACGGATGCAAAACTGAAGGATCTGGTGGAGGGGGTGAACAAGGAACTCGCAGGTCTTTTTGGCCGCAAACCAGAATTGCGGCTGCGCCTGACCGGGACGGACAGTGATTCCGTCCTGGAAGCCATCACACCGCACTTCCAGTTTGCCGACGGACCTCCGATCCCCTCGCGGCGTCAGGGCATGGGGGTTCTTTCCTTGCAGAGCATCATCCTGCTACTCCAACTGGCGCAGCACCGGGCAACCCAGGGCAAAAGCTTCTGTCTCGCCCTTGAGGAGCCTGAACTGCACGTTTTGGTGGGGATGGGCGTGACGGGCATCACTCGCTCCAGACAAGGAGACAGGGCGACCGGTGGTTCGATGAAGAATGCGATCATAGGTCTTGCGTGGCCTCTGTTGTTGCACACGACCTATCTACTCGACCCTACACGCAGTGACTCAGTCATTCTTGCTCAGGCCCCCAAGCACCCGCACGGCCACGGACAAGATTCGGCTCACCGGCGCTCGCTCCGGGCTGAGCTTACTGGCCATCATGGCCTGAGCAACCGCCACGACTCGCGGGGCGAACCAAGTTCGTTCGCCCGTTCGCTTGCGGACCAGAGTCGTCTTCCGCCCCAGGCGACGCCGGACTGCTGGATCGGCTTCGAGAATCTTCTCGATGCGGATCAGCTCCGTAACGGTCGGTCCAGTTCGCTTTCGACGCCAGCTCATGACCCACCACTACATACCCGGCAAGCGGGTAGTGTGTAAATGCGGAGCGCGGCACTTGTTCGCCGTGGAACAGTTTTTGTAAACGACGCACCCGCATTGGGGGTCCGCAGTTCAAGCCGTTCAGCGGGAGCAAAAAACCTTCCGATCCATGATTGACCGCTTTCCGTCAAATCGCTATAAATCGTCGGCGAATGCGCTTGCCGCCGATACATTGTAACAGATGAAGGCAATGACGAAGACCGAAACAGCGTTGAAGCTGGTGGGGGAGATCGGGGTCGTGAGACCCAAAGACCTCGCCCGGCACGGCATCGCCCCGGTTTACCTGCGGCGGCTGCTCGATCAGGGACTGGTCGTCCAGTCGGCCAGAGGTGTTTACAGGCTCCCCACCCGTAAGCCGAGTGTGCATCATGATCTGGCCACGGTTTCCAAATTGGTCCCGCACGGTGTCATCTGTCTCCTCTCAGCCCTGAGTTTTCATGGGCTACTGTCCGACGCGCCCGACCTGGTGTGGGTAGCAGTTGATCGGAAAGCCCGGCGACCAACCATCGAAGGACTACCGCTGCGGATCGTTCGGTTCACGGATAAATCGCTCAAGACAGGCGTGGAAAGTCATGTGATCGAGGGCGTCAGCGTTCCGATCACGAACCCCGTCAGAACGGTCGTGGATTGCGTGAGGTATCGTGCAAAAATCGGTTTGGACGTGGCCTTGGACGCTTTGCGCGAGTGCCTGCGGCGGCGGCGGAAATGCCCGGTCGATGAAATCTTGAAATACGCCAAAGTGTGCCGCGTGGAGAGCGTCATCCGGCCCTACCTGGAGGTCCTTGCATGAGCGAGTTGCCCCTCGGCAAACAGGTCAGCCTGCCCGGTCATTTCGATGTTCTGGTGACGCTGGAGGCTGCGCGTCCGCTGGGCAAAGGATTCGAGATTCGCGTCCGGTTGCCTGATGGTTCCCTGGACGAAGCCGTCATCACCGCCGAGGAAGCCGCCGCGCTCGCCGGAGTAGCCGCGCCGGTCGAGACCAAGGCGGCGACCGTCAACGCCGAGCAGTTGCGCCTGCTGGTCGAGTCCGCCCGCATCCGGCTGGCTTACGCCCATGACAAGCATTTCGCCGTCAGCCTGTCTGGCATCCGCACGCTCCCGCACCAGATCGAAGCTGTTTACATAAAAATGCTGCCGCAGCCACGGCTGCGATTCCTGCTCGCGGACGATCCCGGCGCGGGCAAGACGATCATGGCTGGTTTGCTCGTCAAGGAGATGAAGCTCCGGGAGGCCATCGAGCGCGTGCTCATCCTGTGCCCGTCACCGCTGACCATTCAGTGGCAGGACGAAATGCTCCGGTGGTTCGGCGAGTCGTTCGACATCATCTTCTCGGCGGTGGACCAGCAACAGCTCACCAATCCCTGGCAGCGGTCGTCCCAGGTTATCGCCTCGCTGGATTACGCCAAACAGGAGGAAGTCCGGGAACGGGTCTGGCAGCAGCATTGGGACTTGGTGATCGTGGATGAGGCCCACAAGTGCTCGGCCTACACCAAGAAGTCATCGTCGCGGGCCGACGAGGCCGAGAAGACCAAGCGTTACCAACTCGCGGAGAAGCTGACCGCCGACGCCGATCACGTCGTGCTTTTGACGGCCACACCGCACCACGGCGACGATGATCGCTTCGCCCATTTTGTCCGGCTGCTCGATCCTGATCTGTTCCCGGAGCCGCACCGACTGGCGGACAAGGCTGGTGAAATCCGCCGCGACATCCTCCGCCTGGGGCCAGACTGCCCGTGGGCACTGCGGCGGCTGAAAGAAGACCTGAAAGACCTGGACGGCTGCCGTCTGTTTCCTGACCGCCACGCGCACACGATCACCTTCCGGCTGAACCGCGAGGAGTATGACCTCTACAAGGCGGTCACGGCCTACATCAACGACTTCTTGCCCCAGGCCACAGGCAAGAAGAAACAGAGCGTGGCGCTCGCCCGGACGGTGCTTCAGCGGCGGCTGGCCAGCTCGACGATGGCGATCTACGAATCCATCCGCCGCCGTCTTCAGAAACAGCAAGACCTCCTCGAAGAACTGGAAAACCTGCCCCCTGCTCAACGTGCCAAGCGCCTGGCCCAGCTCCAGGGACGCTTGACGGATGCCGAGCAAGACGAGGACGACCTCGACGACGCCGAACTCGATCTGTTGGTGGACGAGTTCACGTCCGCCGTGGAATTGGACCAGCTACGAAGCGAGATCGCCGCCCTCCAGGAACTACTGGCCCGCGCCCGGCGCGTGAAAGAGCTGGCGGCGGATTCCAAGCTGACGGCCCTACACGACTGTCTGAAACGCGCTGAGTTCGGCGAGCTGGCCGATGGCCGGGGCAAGCTCCTGATCTTTACCGAGCACCGGGACACGCTGAACCACCTGTGCGAGCACCTGAAGAAATGGGGCTACACCACCTGCGAAATCCACGGCGGGATGAATCCCCACGAGCGCAAACGCGCCCAGGAAGATTTCCGCACGTCGCGCCAGGTCTGTGTCGCAACCGAAGCCGCTGGCGAGGGCATCAACCTGCAATTTTGCCGGTTGATCGTGAACTACGACCTCCCCTGGAATCCAACGCGCCTGGAACAACGCCTGGGCCGCATCCACCGCATCGGCCAGGAGCGCGATGTCCATGCGTTCAATTTCGTGGCCTCGGAGTCCGAAGAGGGCCAGCCGGTCATCGAGGGCCGCATCCTGGAGCGGCTACTGGAGAAGCTGGAACAGATGCGGGCGGTGCTGGCGGATCGCATCTTTGACGTGGTCGGCGAGGTTCTCGCCCTGAGCGATGTAAACCTGCCCGAAATCCTGCGCGAAGCGGCCCATGACCCGCGCCGCCTGGAGGAATACCTGGACCAAATCGAGAAGGTCGATCCGCAGTTGCTGCTCCAATACGAAAAGGCCACGGGCATCGCCCTGGCTCGCGCCAACGTGGACTTCTCCGGCTTCCAGCGGGCCAACGCCGAGGCCGAGGAGCGCCGGTTGATGCCGCGCTATGTCGAGGACCAGTTCGTAAAGTCCTGTAGGGAAGTCGGGCTGAAAGTGGAACCGCGAGCCGATGGCCTCTGGCGTATCGAGCACGTCCTGGCTGATCTCCGCTCCGACCGCCTGGCAGCCGTTCGACGCTTGGGGAAGCCCGATCCCACCTACCGGAAGCTCACCTTCCACAAAGATCATCTCGACCTCGACCAGCATGTGGATGCCGTCCTGCTCGGCCCCGGCCATCCGCTCTACGCGGTCGTGGACGAAAAAGTAAACGAAAAGCTCGTTGGCCTTGCAGGTGGGATTGCGGTTTATGTGGATGCCACGGCCCAGGTGCCCTACAACCTGCACCTTTTCGAGATCACGGTCCGGGGCCAGAACACCAAGGCCGACAGTCTCAACCTCTACGGCGAGGTCGTAGCCGTCCGCGACGACTTCACGGGCGGTGCCGCCGACCGGTTCGCGGTAGTCCCGGCTGATTGCCTGCTCGATCTGCCCGCCCATCCAGCGCCCCCGGCCAACGTGTCACCCGTTGATCCAGGTCCGGCGATGGATTTCGTCAAGAGCACCTACCAGAGTGAGCGCCGCCAGCTCTGTCAGGAGGAGCGCCGCCAGTTTGTCCAGGTGTGCCGGGACTACCTGCAAAAGTCATTCGATGCCCGCATCCGCGCCGCCCAAGATCGCGTCATGGCCCTGCGCCAGCGGGAACAGTTGGGAGCCACGGAGGTCGCCATCGCCCGGCAACGGGCCGAAAACGACCTGGCCGACCTGAAGCGCATCCGCCAGGAACGCATGGCGGGTTTGGACCGGCTGGCGATTGCTCGCACCGGCCCGGTGCGCCACATCGCAACCGCCCTGGTCGTCCCCGCGACTGACCTGCCTGCGCCGCGCCCAGGTGTGTTCTACGTGTATGCGGTGGAGTGCGAAGACGGCAGCCACTACATCGGGCAGACGGACAATCTCCGCCGCCGATGGTTCGAGCATTGCAGCGGGCAAGGTGCCGACTGGACGGCCAGTCACAAGCCTGTTCGCATCGCTCATTACGAGGAATTTGATTCACGGGAAGCTGCCGTTGAACGTGAGAAGCACTTGAAGACTGGCTTCGGACGCAAGTGGCTCAAGGACTTGATTGCGTCTGGGCGGGCGCGGCAGGCAGGAACCGGGGCACCGGCAGATTTCACGGATGAACTGGAGCCGGAGCTGAACCGCAAGAGCGAGCTGGCTGCCGAGGACGTGGTGGTCGCCTTCGAGCAATCACGCGGCTGGGAATGCGAGCGGGTCGGGCACCTGAAGATCGGCTTCGACATCCGTAGCCACGGCCCCGCCGATCCGCAGACCGGCTACCGTGATCCGGTGAAGGGCATCCGCAGGATCGAGGTCAAGGGGCGGAAGAAGGGCGCGACGATCCGGCTCACGGTCAACGAATGGTATCGCGCCGTCCAGCTCGGCGACAGCTACTGGCTCTACGTGGTCTGGAACCCGCTGAACAATCCCGATCCGACGCCGCTCCGCATCCAGAATCCGGCCAAGCATCTGGACCACGCTAAGAAGGAGATCGTGGCGGCGCGGTATTTCGACGTGGCCGCCGACGCCATCGAGCAGGCAGCAAGGAGAGAGGCAGGAAAAGTATGACGGCAAAAGAAGCATTCGGGGCAACCATCAACAGGGCACGAGGTTTGATCGCGTTGCATCAAGAGCTATGTCCAATTGGAGCACCCCGCCAAGAGTATGCGGACATTCTCCGGGCGGCTGTGGTTTTCGCCGTCTCCGCAATGGACGCATACTTCCATGACAAGATTGGAGAAAAAGTTGTCCCGCTCGTCCGTATGAAAGCCGGGCGGAACTTGCCAGGCAAACTGGTGGAGACGATTAGGGCCGGGACAACTCATGACCGGTTGATCGAGATCATGCTTGAGGAGCGCCCGCTCGCACATGTCGCCACAATCGTTCGGCGCAGTCTGGCCGATGCGACGATTCAGAATGTTGGCAAGATCGACAATGCTCTCAAGGTTCTGGGTTGTGAAGATGCATGGTTTCACGCAGCCAAGACCCTTGGGACTTCAAGGAAGAAGATCAAAAAGATCGTTCAGCCCTACGTGGATCGTAGGCACGACATCGTTCATGAGGGCGACCTCGGTAAAGGAAAGAAGAATAAGCACAGCCTCAAACGAATTACCCGACCCTACACCGCTACTGCCGTGGACCGAATTGAGAACTTTGTTCAGGCCGTGGACGGCTTCATCGACTCGAAGATACCATGACCTCTATATCATGACCGACGACCGACACTCAATAAACGACCGCTGCGACGCCGAGGCTATCGGTGAGAGAGGAGGCCCCTAACCGCATGTCATTCTTCGACGCTTATGAAATCCGCGCCCGGCTCATGCCCGCAGCTCTGATCGCGTCCCCGGTCCTGCTGCCGCTGTTCGCGTTCGGTTTGGTGTCGGCTTCAACCCTGATGTCCACGGCGCTCGCCTCCGCCCTCGTGCTGCTGGTGATCTACCTGTTCTCACACGTTGTCGCATTCCTTGGGCGACGAAGCGAACCGGCGCTGTGGAAATCATGGGGAGGTTCACCGTCGCTGACCGTGCTTTCGGACACCGACAAGACGTTCCCCGGCGCGACCAAGAAGGCGATCCAGAAGGCCGTCCTCGACATTTACAGCATCGACCTGGAAGCAGTCGCCGGTGACCCCGCCAAGTGGCGCGAGCAAGCGACTGAGGCGTTCCGGCTCGTCCGCCAGTATCTTCGCCAGCACGACCCCAAGGGTGTGTGGACCAGCCAGAATGCCGAATACGGTTTCATACGAAACACACTGGCTTGCGCGTGGCTGTGCGCGGTGTTGGCGGGACTGGCCGCGATCTCGTGCGGGGTGCCCTGGTGGTTGGATCACAAGAAGACTCTGCACGGCGGGTTGGCCATCGTTGGCATGGTCGTCGTGGTCGTCGTCCTGGCGGTCCGATACGCTGTCCTGCCCAAGGTCGCCAAGTCCATCGCCTTCCGCTACGCCGAGTCCGCCTGGCTCTGTTTCTTGAACGCGAGCAAGGCCGGAGGCAAAGGCTCGAAAGGAGGGGGTGACTGATGAGCCTGGCGGTCATAGTCTTCAATGTTGGGCGCGGCCTGTGCGTGGCCATCCAGACCCCATCCAATCGGCTGGTGCTGATTGACTGCGGTAACTCGGACAACTTCTCGCCCGTGGCTTGGCTGGCGGAGCGGAGGCATCAGTTCCAGGCACGGAACGGCTACGCCCTGACGAAGCTCATCATCACCCATCCCCACAACGACCACATCGCGGACATTGAACAGATCACGAACTTGCTGCGGCCCTCGATCATTCTGCGCCACTCTGATCTCGACTGGGCGCGTGTGCTGTCGGGGAACGAACCGACGCAAGCCTTCACGCACTACCGGAATCACTATTGCCCACCGCATTACTGTGAATCCATACCACCCGACCAGCAGCCCGATTGGGGCGAAGGAATGACGCTGAACCACTACTCGATCTCATCAGCGGCCTCAGCACAGGTGAGCGCCTCGGACAACGCCTACGTCAACAACCTGAGCTTTGCCTCGGTGCTCAAGTATCGGGGCTACACGTTCGTCTTCATGGGGGACAACGAAACCGAGGGCACGGATGCGCTCCTGGCCGCTCATCCTTCACTCAGGAATGAAGTGGGAGTCCAGCGCACGGTGACGGGCGGGCTTGCAGGCGGGGTTCACTTTCTGATTGCGGCCCACCACGGTCACCCGTCCGGCTTTTCGACGGGGTGGTTCGACCTGACTGGCCCCACCAAGATGTTCAATGTGGTATCGGAACGCAGTGCCGGGCCGCGTGAAGACCCATCACGAGTTGCGGTTGATTCCCGGTATTCGTCCCCCGACTTCAGTTTGGCCCAGAACCGAGAGCAGCGCAGAATGGTCTCCACGCGGAGCGATGGCCACATCGTCATCACGGTCGATGACAACAACCAGTGGACCTGGCGAGCAATTTCATGAATCAAGACCACGACAAACGCCTGATTGAGGACTACCTGCCCATTGAGGCCATCAGCGTCGAGGCATCGGGTGAGCCGCGCACCAAAGGGCACATTTCCACGCTGCACATCTGGCGGGCCAGGCGTCCGCTGGTTGCGTGCCGGGCAGCGGTCTATGGCGCGTTGGTCCCGCAGTCGCAGTTCGTGCCGAACGGGGGCAGCGACGCCCAACGCCGGAGTCTGGGCCGAGCTAACGCGAAGAAGTTCATCAAGATGTTGTGCCAGTATCCAGGCCCACTTACGGCGATCCAAGAAGCTCAACTGCACATCTTGAAGGCCCATGCCGCACGACTCTCGACGGAGTTGGGCGCAGCAGTCTCGGTCCAGGATATTCTGGATGGCAAGCAGCCTCGGCCTCGCGTCCTCGACATGTTCGCGGGCGGAGGAGCGATCCCGTTGGAAGCCGCCAGACTCGGATGCGAATCCTACGGCCTCGATCTCAACCCGGTCGCCTACCTCATCGAGCTTTGCACCATCACGTTCCCCCAGCAGTTCGGTGCTGCCCTCGCCGATGATGTGGAGCGGTGGGCCGGGAAGGTCTTGGAGGAAACCAAGCGCCAGGTGTCCGACGTGTTCCCAGTGCTCAAGCGCAAGGGCAAATCATCCACGGCCCAGCAATCGTTGCCGGGGCATGGTTCAGCGGTTGCCGCCCAGGATGGGCTTTCCGTCGTTGCGTATTACTGGACGCGCACTACTTCGTGTCCGAATCCGAGCTGCCAGGGAACGGTGCCACTTTACCGTCAGACATGGCTGCGTCAGAAGGAGTCGGGCTACGTGGCTCTGAAGCCCCAACCGGACAAGAAACGGAAGATCGTCCGCTTTGAGCTTGTGGAGGCTGAATCCGTGTCCGGCCTCGGCTTTGATCCCGGAGAAGGCAGCGAGAGTTCGTCCACGGTATGCCCCTTCTGTCAGGCTGCGGTCGAGGGAGCCTATGTCCGCGATTACGGCAATAGCAAAGGCTTCGGCCAACAGTTGATGTGCGTAATCGCACTGAATCCTGAAGGTTCAGGCAAGCTCTACATTGCCGACGAGTCTTTGGCCGAGGGCGAAGCCGAACGCCAAGCCATCGCTGAGCGGCGTGCCGCTGAACTGGAGAAGGAACTCGGCAACAGCAGTCTTGATGAAGTTATCCCGCCCACCGGCAACGCCGGTCTCGCCACAGGCAATAGCTACCTGTATGGCATCCGCACGTTCCGGCAGATGTTCACGCCGCGCCAGCGGTTGACGCTGCTGACGATGGCCCGCGAGATTCATCGCGCTCACGTGGCCATGCTCAAGGAGGGAACGTCGGGAGATCGGGCAAAGGCAATCACTACTTGCCTCGGACTTTGGCTGAGTCGGTTGACGGACAAGTCCAACGCACTGTCCCGATGGAACAACATTGGCGAGAAGATTGAGAGCATCGCCTCGATGAAGCGTTTCGCCATGATGTGGGATTACCCGGAACTCAATATGTTCGGTGGCGGCAGTGGCGATGCCTGGGGTAATCTCTTGTTCATCACCGCTGCGATACGTCAGGAGGGCCAACACCGGTTACCAGCAAAATGTCTTCGCGGTTCTGCTACGGAGTTGCCGTTCGATGAAGGTTTCTTCGATGCTGTTGTTACCGATCCGCCCTACTACGACAACGAGAGCTACTCTGAGCTTTCGGACGTGTGCTATGTCTGGCTGCGTCCAACAATCGGTTTTATTTACCCTGAGCACTTCGCTGGTCAATTAACGCCCAAGAAGAAGGAGTGCGTTGCCGCCGCCTACCGCCAGGGCGGCAAGGAAGCTGCGAAGACGTTCTACGAAGACAGCCTGTTCAAGTCTCTCCAGCAAGCTCACCGGGTCACCAAGGCTGGCGGCGTGCTGGTTATGGTTTACGCCCACAAAACCACGCTGGGGTGGAGCACACTCGTTGATGCCATTCGACGTGCCGGTTATGAGGTTCGTGAAGCGTGGCCTCTTGACACGGAGAAGAAGGGTCGAGCGGCCCATCAAAACGATGCTGCGCTTGCCTCCAGCATATTCCTCGTCGCCCGCAAGCGCGGGGCCGCGAAGGCGGGGAATTTTGAGTCGGAGGTTCGTCCCGAACTGGAGGAGATTGTCAGCGAGCGCGTGGACACCTTGTGGGACGCTGGCATCTCAGGTGCCGATTTGGTGATCTCCTGCGTGGGTGCAGGACTCCGAGCCTTTACGCGGTTCGCCCGCGTGGAGTTCGCCAATGGTGAGGAAGTGCCTGCCGAACGGTTCCTGACCGAGGTCGAGACGGCAGTCCTAGAATCCATTCTCGCCCGGTTGTCAAAGGAGGTCGGCGGCAAGCGCGGCGAAGTCAGTTTGGCTGGATTGGATGCAGGCTCACGCTTTTATATCCTCTGGCGCTACACCTACGGAGCGGTGGAGTTGGAGGCTGGTGAGGCCATCATTTTCTCCAACGGCACCCACGTCGAGCTGGACGGCCCTCAAGGTTTGACGACTGGCTCGGACAACCTTGTCGAGAAGAAAAAGGGCAAGTATCGGCTGCGGGACTTCTCCGAACGGGGTGACGATGAAAACTTGGGGATGCCCGCCGAGGACGGCCAGGCAGCTCCGTTGGTGGACGCTTTGCACCGGACACTTTGGTTGATGGAAAAGCGCCCGACCCAGTTGGCGGAGTTTCTCACTGAATCGCAGGTCAACGGGGAGCAGCTCCGGCTCGTCGCCCAGGCCCTGGCCGGACCAGCTCTCAAAGGCGGCGAACTGGGTGACGTGTCGCCCACCGCTGAACTGTCCGCTCTGG
>VGYL01000008.1 GCA_016872975.1 Planctomycetota bacterium | reverse complement strand
TGAGCTTGCTCAAGAACAACACGACTCTCAAGGTCGGAATCAAGAACAAACGTCTCACCGCCGCCTGGGATGAAACCTATCTCGAAGAAGTCCTTGTCGGAAAATGACTTATGGTGCAATCGCCCTGCAAACGGCCTGGACGCTGCCATCCGCCAAGACTGTTATCGGGTTCTGAATCAGGCCGAAAACTGCTTTCGGACGCAGTGCGTAAAGCCTTGGGGCGCAAGGGATTAGACCGGGAGGGATAAGGCTGGTGAAAAAAATATCCGGAATTCTCATTTTTTCTCTTGTCATCTTCTACGGATGTAGTAGAATCTTCTACGATTGTAGAAGGAAAGGTGTTATGAAGCTGACCGAAGCAGAATGGCAGATCATGAACGCGTTGTGGCAGGAACATCCGGCTACGGCGCGGGACATCATGGACCGACTGCCAGCCGGCGTCACTTGGGCGTACACGACAGTTAAGACCCTCCTGACCCGATTGGTAGAAAAGGAGGCCATCAGTGAAGTCAAACAGGGCAATACGAGCGTATATGAGCCCGTGGTCTCGCAACGTAAGGCTCGGCTCAGTGCCTTTCGGTCCCTGCTGGACCAGGCCTTTGACGGGGCCATCGGGCCGTTGATGCATTTCCTCGCCGAGGAAAAGCAGCTCACGGCCAAGGAAAAAGCGGAGCTGGCGAGGATTTTGGAGCGCGAAGCCCACGCAAAGGGAGGATAACCGTGGTGGAGTTGTTGAACGACATCGCGCGCCACTGGTGGGAGTGGACGGCATCAATGTTCTGGCAAGTTGGCCTGCTGATCTTGGTGATCGCGTGCCTCGATCTGCTGGTCCGCAAGTGGGCTTGGCCGCAGTTGCGGTATGCCTTGTGGTCGCTCATCCTGGTCAAGCTCATCCTGCCGCCGACTTTGTCTCTGCCCAGCGCTGTCGTCCCGGAGCTGCGGCCGCGGGTCGCAGTGGCCCTGCGCTGGATGAATTCGGACAAACCGGCGGTGGCCGAGAGATCGGCTGTGATTTCGAATCTGGAATCGCAGATTTCAGGTCTCAAAGTTGGCGTCGGTCGGCAATTCAGCGGCTTCACAGTGTCCGCCGGTGACGTCGGCCAGCTCGAAGACCTGGTTTGTAGGGTGCCCGTAAGGGTATCGGGGAAACGTGTCGAGGGCGTCCCGCCCTCGAATCGCGGGCAAGATGCCCGCGACACAACGCCTTACGGCGTCACTACGAACGCGGTCCTCGGCCAGAATACGGAACGGCCGGCCTCGGCCCTCGGTTCTCTGTCTTCTGTCCCACTGATCTGGCAGTTCCATGTCATGATGATCTGGTTTTTCGGAACGCTGATTCTGGGGATCTGGCTGGTCCTCAGGTTGCATTCGGTAGCCGGCCGGCAAGGGTATCGTGCGGCAGCCGCTTCCCTGCCGCAATCCTTCTACAATCACCTGGCCGACTGCGCGAAGCGCCTGGGGCTGCGCCGTATCCCGAGAGTCGCTGTGACCAGGCGGCTCACCAGCCCTGCCGTGTTCGGGGTCTTGTCGCCCGTGCTGCTGGTGCCGAAAGGCTACCTGAGCAAGCTGTCGCGACGCGACACCGAGCACATGCTCCTGCACGAGTTGGCCCACATCAAGCGGGGCGATCTGGTCATGCACAGTCTCCACCTGCTGCTCCAGGTCGTCTACTGGTACAACCCGCTGCTGTGGCTCGTGCGTCGGCACCTGCACGATCTGCGCGAGCTGTCGTGCGATGGGACGGTGGCGGAACTGTTGCGGGAGCAGACGCCGGCCTATCGCCAGACGCTCCTGGAGACCGCCCGGCGGATGCTCACCACGTCCGTCGAGCCGGGCCTGGGCCTGCTGGGCCTGTTTGAGGATTCGAACCATCTACTTGCCCGCTTGAATTGGCTCACCAAACCAACTTGGAGGTACTGCACTATGAAACGTCTTATCGTGGCAACCCTCGCCATCCTGATGTTCGCCTGCGTCCTACCCATGGCGCAGGGTCAGGACCCGTCGCCCATACGTGAGGGTCCTGCCGGTGTGCGCGGCCCGGGGCCGTGGGACAACGACGTGCTGGTCTACCAGGTGGGTCGCAGTGGTCAGGTGACCCAGATCGCGAGCTTCGCGCGGGCTGGCGTGCCCACGTTAGCGCGGCTCAAGGACGGACGGCTGATCGCTGCCCATCAGTACTTCCCGGAGAAGGATGAGGCAAGCTTCGACAAGGTGGCGGTTCGCTTCTCCGCCGATGAAGGCCAGACGTGGTCTGCCCCGCAAGTCATCCAGGTGGCCGGCCTGCCCGAGGGAATGCGGTTTCCGTTTGACCCGACCCTGGTGCCCTTGTCCGACGGCCGCGTCCGGCTCTACTTCACGGGCAATCTGGGGCGCGCCTTCGGACCGAGCGCGCCCGCGATTCACTCCGCCATTTCGACCGACGGCGTGAACTATACGTACGAGCCGGGTGTGCGCTTCGGGGTCGAGGGACGAATGGTGATTGACTGCGCCGTGGTGCTGCACAGCGGCGTGTTCCACCTGTACGTGCCGGACAACGGGACGCCGATGCCGCCCGGCCCGCCGCGCTCCCCCTCCGCGGCCGACCGTCCACGCGAGGGTGTTGCCTACCATGCGACGAGCAAGGATGGTCTGGACTTCACTCGCGTCGATGATGTGCAAATCGCGGGACGGCGTCGCTGGCTGGGCAACGCACAGTCCGATGGCCAGGTCATCACCTTTTGTGGCACAGGCCAGCCGGGTGGTTCAGTGTCTCCGGATAGAGGCCAACCGCGCGGTGGCGTTTGGCTGGCTACGAGCACCGACGGTCAGATGTGGAAGCTGTTGGAATCACCACCCATCCCCGGCGCCGACCCCGGGCTTGTGGCGACGCGAGAGGGCGGGTGGATCGTGGTCGTGACGGGCCCACCGCGTCCCGGAACACCCAGCGAACGGTCCTTCCGAGACCGGCCGCCACAAGGCGCGCCGCCCGTGCCACCGGGACCGCCTGGAGGGGATGGCCCCTGGAACCATCGGGTGATGCTGGCCACATCAACAGACGGACTGACCTGGAAGGTCTCGGACGAGGTGTTGGCCGAGCAGGCCTCTGTGCCGGAACTGTTTGCAGGACCCAGCGGTCGCCCCATCGTTCTATTTGTAGATGCCTCCGGCCGGTCGCAGCGCGGCGGCCTGGGCGCGATGGTGCGGCAGCCGGATGGCAAATGGATGCGAGCGTCCACCAATCTGCGCGGGGCGGATCCCAGCGTAGTGCAACTCAAGGATGGCACGTACCGGGCCTACACCAAAGAGCGCGATGGGGGCATCCGGGCGTTATCTTCGACGGACGGCCTGAACTGGCGACCTTTGGGGGAAGCCTTTCGCGACGAGCGTTATCCGCAAGCGACGGACCCCGATGTTTTTGAGACCCCTTCCGGCTGGGTGATGCTCGTTTCTCTGGGACCCCGACTGCTGCGCTGCACGTCATCCGATGGACTCAAGTTCGTTGCAGGAGACGTCGCGGACCTGGGCGGCTCCGTCTCCGATACGGTGGTGGTGAAAGGTGGTTGGCGCACGTTCTTCCACGTGAACGCCAATCCGCAGACGGGCGCCAAGATGGTAATCCGCTCGGCCTTCACCGCCGATGGCCGTTCGTGGCGTGTGGAAGAGGGCGACCGGGTGCACGCGCCGGAAGACGGACCGGCGCAGTTGGGCGTTGCAGACCCCACTCCACTTCCGTTGCCGGATGGCACATGGCTGATGGCCGTCAAGTCGTTTATCGGGCCGTCGCGGCCAGGAACGCCGTCCGCCCAGCAACCCGGCGCGATGTCCGGCCCGCCTCCTGACGACAGACCGGTCCCCCGTGGCACACCACGCTTCCCGAACGACGACGGACCTGCGCCTTCTCCACTCGTCGCGCCCCGGAGGCAGCCAGCTTCCGGGAATCCGCGATCCCAACCCGCCGGCCTCGAATCGCGCACCCTTCACAGCGCCGCGAGCTTCGAACCACTGCGGGAACCGTGGCCCATCGCCACGCCCTTCAACGAACTGGCCGCGAGCCTCCTCAGCGGCAGGGCCACTGCGGGCGACCAGGCGCAGTTCAGGCAACTCGCGGAATGGCTCAAGGCCAGCGGGCGCGGGCCGTGGTTTGACGAGGTGCGCGTGGCGACTTCGACCGACGGCTTCAACTTCACCGATACACGACAGGCTGTCCTCGGCAAAGCCTCCGTGCCCGAAGCCGTCGTGGATAAGGACGGCAATGTCTGGCTGTTCTTCGTGGACGCCGACCTTGACCGGTGGGTGCGCCGCATCGAGGCGGGTGCGCCGTTGAAGACGGGCCTCATGAGTCTAGGCGCGGCGAAATCGGCCGACGGCTTTCGCTTCGAGCGCGTGGAGATGGAAATCAAGAACGTCAACGTGGGGAAAAACGTGGACCCGGACATCGTCGTCGCCGCCGATGGCACGTATCACCTCTACTACCTTGGCGTCCCCGCCAGCGAACTCGCTCCCGACACCGCGGATCCCGCGCGAGCACCTAGCCCGCACAAGTTCTATCTCGCTACGTCGCGCGATCTGGTTCACTGGGAACAACAGGGCGTGGCATGGACCGGCCCGCACGGCGGCGCGGACCCGGCGGTGTATCGCCAGGACGCGCAGACGTGGTTCATCCTCGGTGGCGGCGCGGGCCGTTCCGCTGATGGCGGGAAAACCTTCCACCCGATCGAAATGACGACGGGCCGCTGGGGGCAGCCGGACGTCATTGCGGCGGACGGCGGCTTCCGCCTCTTCTACTCGACGCTCCAGGGCATCCGCAGCGCCTTCTCGAAGGACGGCGTGAATTGGTCTGAGGAGGACGGCGTGCGTCTGCGCGGCGGTGCGGACCCCAGCGTCGTGCGGATGCAGGACGGCTCGTGGCGGATGTATTACAAGGTCGGCGGACGCTCGTTGGGTGTCGCGGCGCCGGCCGGTCCGCGTGCCAACGAGCCGGAACGTCGTGAACGAACAGACCTCCAACCACCTGCCGGTGGGGCGCCCGGTTTTCGCGACGCGGGCGCACGTCCGCGGGGCTTGCCAGGTCCCGGCGTCGGTGATTCCCCGCGCGCGGGGGGGGCTCCCGGCGCCATGGGCAGAGCCGACCGGAACCGGCAGTTCGCCGGCCCGATGCCGCGGGGCGAGGCCTCGACGGCACGCGGGCAGATTCGCGTGGAGAAGATCGACTCCAAGTACAAAGTGGCGAGCGGCGCAAAGCCAGGCACTTTTGTCACCGGGCAGGATGCGGACCTGATGCTCGGTGGTTTCGGCTTCAACAATACCGGTGGTGCCCTGCAATTCAATCATCCCACCGGTCTCGCGTCCGACGGCCAGATGCTGCTGATGACGGACCGCTGGAACAACCGCGTGCTGGTCTGGAAATCCGCGCCGGCGGCGAACACGCCGCCCGACCTCGTGCTCGGGCAACCGGATTTCACCCAGAACGATCCCGGCAAAGGCAGGAACCAGATGAATTGGCCGGGCAACGTGGCCATCACCCCGGACGGCCGAAAGATCGCCGTGACCGATACCAACAACGACCGCATTCTGATCTGGAATTCGTTCCCGACGACCAGCGGGGCGGCGGCAGACTGCGTGCTGGACCTGACGCAGCTCTCCGGCGGCTCCCCGCCGCAATTCGGGGGCGGGATGCGATTCGGCTGGCCCTGGGGTGTCTGGACGGATGGCCGGAAACTCGCCGTCGTGGCTACCCACGGCAGCGCGGTATTGATCTGGAACGCCTTTCCCATGCGCGATAACCAGCCGCCCGACCTGGTGTTGCGCCCGAGCGACGCGGGCACGCCGCGCAACGTCACCAGCGACGGCAATTGGTTTGCCGTGAGCGACCACAACAACCGGCCCGCCAACCGGCCGGCCACCATGGTTTGGCGCACGTTCCCCACGAGTAACACGCAGGAACCGGACTTCAAGTGGGGCGAGTGGATGAAGGGCACGTTCACGCCGGATCGCCGGCTCGTGCTGGCCGGCATGGCCGCGATCTGGATCTGGAACCAGACGCCCTCGTCAGAGGCGACGAGGCCCGAAGTCGAACTGAGGCCCGCCGGCTATCGAAATGGCGACGGCCCGGATGCCGTCGTCGCCAACGGCCGGCTCTACATCTGCAACTACAACGGGAACAACCTGCTGGTCTGGAACTCCCTGCCGACGCGGGACAATCAGCCGCCGGACTTTTCGATTGGCAGCGCTACGCCGGAGCAGGACGTCTGGGCGGAGAACTTCTTCATCCAGAACCCCGTGGTGGCCACGGACGGCCGGAGTCTCTTCATCTCCTCGGACTTTGACCGGAAGCTGTTTGTCTGGCGTCAACTGCCGGACGAGAGCGCGGCGAAGCCCGACCTGGTCTTCCACCTGTCTGAAGCCCCGTGGGACAATGCGCTGCACGGTCGGACGCTCGCGCTGGCCGGAAAGAGCACCGTCGTCGTCTGGCGCCAACTGCCGCTCGACGGCGAACAGCCTGACCTGGTTCTCTCGGGCAGCATCGGCAGCGTTCGCCTCGGGGAACTGACGGGAGTCGCGCTGGACGACAAGTATTTCTATCTCTCCGACCGGCAGAGCGACTCCATCCATGTCTGGGAAGGCATCCCCTCCCGTGACCAGGAGCCGAAATTCACGCTCCCGATGCGCAGTCCGGGCCACCTGAACAGCGATGGGACCTATCTCGCCGCTGCGCCGTTCGAGGGCCAGACGATTCTGCTGTGGCGTGTCGGCGAACTCGGCCCCGGAGCCCAGGCAACCTCGGTGGGAGCTCCGGGCCGGTTCAATCTGCCGGGCCAGGGCCTCGTGGCGCAGGGCCACCTGTTCGTTGCGGACCGGGGGTTCAACCGTGTTCACGTCTGGCATCGCGTGGAAGACGCGCTGGCGGGTCAGGCGGCCGACGCGCTGCTCGGTGCGGCGAACGACCAGGACCGCGATCCCGAGATTGGCCGGAACAAACTGTTCAGCCCCGGCTCCTTGGCCTTTGACCGAGGCTACTTGTGGGTCGGCGAGTTCAAGTTCTCGACACGCGTCTTGCGGTTCAGCCCAAAGCCATAACAGGCGGAGATTGCGATTCCAGGACCAAAATGGCGGAGGCATTCATGAAACCGACAGTAATCCTGGCAATGACGATGGGGCTCGCGGTCTCCGCGAGGACGGTAGTCGCTCAAGACACGGAACGACCGGAACGCGGCCGCGAGGGTGTGACGGCACCCTCGGGAGGAGCCGGCAGTCGGTGGGGCGGTCCCGGTGGGGGACAGCAGCCCTGGCTGCCACCTTTGTGGACGGCGTTGGACGCCAACGGGGACGGGGTCATTGATGCCGACGAAATTGCCCGTGCTCCCGAGTCCTTGAAGAAGCTGGACAGAAACCGCGACGGCAGACTCACCATGGATGAGGCCATGTCCCCACGCCCCGGCGGCATGCGCGGGCCCGGCGGACAGGGATTTGAAGCCGGGGGGCCGCAAGGGCAGCGACCTGATGGCAGCCGCGGGAACGAACGATTCGCCCCGACGACGCGCGCAGACGGGACCCTCGACTTGGCGATGCTCTGGAGTCAGGGCCGCGCCGTGGGCACAGGCCCAGTGCGGTTTAGCCATCCGCCGATGCGTCTCGAGGACATCGAGCGGATCACGCCGTACGGGCTGATGGTGGGCGGGCACGTCTGCCCGATCGATCACGGCTACTTCTACCCGAGGCCGCTCACGCCGGGTCAGCCGCACTTCGACGTCATGTCCCCGGCCGACGGGCACATCGTGATGATCAGTCACCGCACACAGCTCACCGGCTCCACCGAACAGCAGCGTGACTACGACGACTACGCCCTGCACATCGAGCATTCCGCGACGTTCTACACGTTCTACGACCTGCTCACGCAACTTGATCCGGCCATCGCACAGCAGCTTGACGACGCGACGCGCGACCGGTTTGCTCGCAGACAAATGGGACCGCCGATTCATGTTCGCATTCCGGTCAAGGCCGGGCAGGTCGTGGGCAAGGTCGGCGGACGGTCGCTCGACATCGCGGTCATCAACACGGAAGTGAAGCTCCCAGGGTTTCTGACGCCGCGGCTTTACGGCCACTACGCCTGGCGCGTGCATGTCGTCGATCCGTTCGATTACTTCGACGAGCCGCTGAGGAGCCCGTTGCTGAAACTCAACACGCGCAAGGTCGATCCGCCGTTCGGCAAGATCGACTACGACATCGACGGCCGCCTGGTGGGCAACTGGTTCCGCGAAGGCAGCGGCGGCTACCCCGGCGACGGCCGCGATCCGCGCGGCTACTGGATGGGGCACCTGGCGTTCGCCTACCACCACGTCGAGCCCTCGGTCGTGATCGTGTCCGTCGGCGACTTCGGCGGCCAGCCGCGGCAGTTCGCCGTGAAGGGCAACGGCCCCGACCCGGCGAAGGTCTCTGCAAAGGACGGGATCGTGAAGTACGAGCTCGTCTACGCGCCGGTCAACAGCAGCGGCGAACCAATCGAATTGCCGCCCCACATGCGCGGCGTGCAGGGCGTACTGCTGGCTCAGGTCCTTGAGAACCGCAAGCTCACAATGGAGGTCTTTCCAGGAAAGACCGCAGCCGCGGTGACGGGATTCACGACTGGAGCAGAAACCTATGAGCGCTAGCCACAGCTTATGTTTGTCATTCACTTGGGTGGCCGTCTTGGGGATGGCTATTGGGGGCGAACCGTCAGCGCGCGAGCAGAAAGGCACAGCGAGGAAAACGCCAAGAGATAGCCTGCTCGCTGCAGCAACAGATCTGATTCCGTTGAACACACTGGCCACCGGCAGTTACCGGAGTTTCCAGGGCGGTCTCTACGCAGAGGGCAAGAACGAGCCGAATGGCGCGCATGCCGAGGCCCTTCGGAGGATGTCCGCCCTCATCCGGCCGCTTAATAAGGAAGGTAGGCCTGATCCAGCAGGCAAGATCGTGGTTGTCGGCATCGGCGCGTCGGTGTGCCGGCAGATCTTTGACGCACTGGAGGAGTTGGGGCCGACGGTCGAGGGAAAACGCCCGGAGGTCGTCTTCGTCAACTGTGCCAAGGGCGCGCACGATGTGCACAAGATTTCCGACCCCCAGCGACGGTACTGGGAATCGGCCCAGGCCGCGGTTCTCAAGGCCGGCCTCTCGCCGGCACAGGTGCAGGTCGCGTGGTACCAGTCGGACGACCTGCTCGACACCCGGGACGATTTCCCCGGCCGGCCCCAGCGCCTCAAGGAGGCTGTCGCCGGGAACATGCGCGAGGCGAAAGAGCATTTTCCCAACCTTCGCATCTGCTATCACAGCGCCCGGCATACGACCGCCTTCATGCCGGACACCGCCGCCCGGAAGAAACACGGGGAGCCGCGTCCCTATCATGTCGGTTGGGCGGTCAAGTGGCTCATCGAAGAGCAGACCGCCGGCCGTGAAGGTCTCCAATACAAGGGCGAAAAGGCGGTCGCACCGCTCCTGGCGTGGGCCACCTATTTCTGGACGGATGGCGATAAATCACGTCCTGACGGGTACCGGTGGACTGCTGATGACGTGGTGAAGGACGGCATCCACCTTTCAGCCACGGGCAGGATTCGTGTGGCGCGTGAGTTGGTCCACTTTTGGAGAGCGGACACATTCGCCAGAACATGGTTCACTGGCGCAGTCCAACGGACCGACTCGGCTACGACGGCCCAGCATGCAGCGCCTGTTATCGAGAAGCCCAACCCACAAGTTGCTGCCACGCGGAGTCTGAAACCCGGCGAGCCAGCCCTGCTCATCAATGGCAAGAGCAAATCCGCCAAGTTGGAGCGTCTGCTGGGCACCCGGGAGCGCGTGAAGCTGGTGGTCTTCGACCTGCAGGACAAACAGGTGCTCGTGGTCGAGGATGTTCTTCACAGACGCACGAACCTCAACGAACTGCTGCCGGCGGGCAACTACCGACTACGCTTCCTTGACAAGGACGGCCAGCGCATCCAGATGACGATGGACGTGCCGGATGTCGTCAGGTTGAAATGACGAAAGGGCAATTTCATGACACGATCAATATCGCGCGGGCGAAACTCGTGCGTCGCCACAACCGTTGTTGCCGTTCTGCCGGCTATTCTTCTGCTGATCGGGCCCGTGGGGGAGAAGGGACTGGCGCAGCAGAGAACCGGTCGGAAGAAGCAGTTGAATCCAACGGCTGCCTCGGCGAGACTCGCGGCCGCACCGGCGCCGACGTTCGCCGACGTGAGCTATGGGCCGCACGCCCGCAACGTGCTTGATTTCTGGCAGGCCAGGTCAGACAAGCCAACGCCGGTCATCGTGTTCATTCATGGCGGGGGCTTCACGGCGGGCGACAAATCGAAAGTCCGCGGGGACAAGATCGTCCCACAGTGCCTGGATGCGGGTGTCTCGTTCGCGGCGATTAACTACCGGTACCGCACCGACACGCCGATCCAGGATGTGCTGCGTGACTGTGCACGCGCCATCCAATTCATCCGCTGGAAGGCTGCAGAGTGGAATGTCGATAGGATGCGGATGGCCTCCTACGGTGGCTCTGCGGGCGCTGGCACATCGCTATGGCTGGCGTTCCACGCTGACCTGGCTGATCCGAACAGCAGCGATCCGGTGCTCCGGGAGTCATCGCGCCTGGTGTGCGCGGGCGCCAACGCCTGCCAGTTCAGTTATGACCTCTTGGAATGGGAGAAGCTGTTTGGAGAAGCGGTGCAGCGTTTTCAGGGTGGTGAGAACCTGCCCGGCTTCTACGGCTTGAAGACCGACGAGATGTTGCGTGGTCCTGTCGGTCAGAGGATCCGGGCCGACTGTGACATGCGCGGTCTGATTTCCACGGGTGATGCGCCGGTGTTCCTCAATACGGGCCAAGAAGGGGGCGAAATCACTGATCGGGGGCATCTGCTGCATCATCCGAAACACGCGCTCGCCATTTATGACCGTTGTCGAGAAGTCGGTGTTCCGGTAGTGGCGAATATCCCCGCCGTTGGCATCAGGCCCCGTGACAACGAGCCGCAGAACCTGACGGCGTTCTTGTTCAAGCACCTCGGAGTCGCTGCGATAACTGGAAAAGACGCGAATCAATGAGTGCGAACGCATAGGATGAGGTTTGGATATGGGAACTCATCGTCTTGTAGTCGTGCTTGCAGTTTTGATCGTTTGTCCTGTGGGGGTGCCCGCCCAGCCGCCAAGGCTTCCTAACGCCGGGCGGATCGGCCGTCTCGGTGAGATTGGGCCACCGCGCGTGTTGACCTTCATTCCCTCTGTTGCCGGCGGCGAGCACGGCATTGCGGTGAGCCTGGTTGCGCCGCTCAGGACCCGGTATTCAACGGGTGCGCCGGTGGTCATTCACGTGCCGGGCGGGGTTGACACAGGAGCTACCGAAGGACCGCTTGAGTATGCGGGACTGGGCTTCGTGGAGATTCGCTTCGCGTTCCCCGGCGGCGGACGCGGCGCAGGTACCAGCGGCGGCACGTACGACTATCGCGGGCCCCACTGCCTTCGGGCATTGGCTGACGTCATTCGTTTCGCCACCGGTCGCCTTGCGGACCTGCAGGGCCGCAAGATTCAGGATCTGCTCGCGAAGACGGTGGTTTTGACGCAGAATGTCGGCCTCGTCGGGTCAAGCCACGGCGGCAACGCCTGCGGCTTGGTCATGGCCACCCATGGTGAGGAGTTCCCTGATCTTGCCTTCTATGCCTCCATGGAGTCGCCCTACGGCGAAGGGAATGTGAACATTGAGCTGGGCGGCTGGGATCAGGGAGTCAACCCGGCGTACGACCCGCAGACGGGTGTGCTCGATCTGTCGAAGCTCGCGTGGTCGAGCGACCTGGCCCCGGGACCGCCCCGTCGGTGGCAAGGGCTGGGCGCCGAACTGAAGGGATCGCTCTTCTTCGACCTCAACGGCGATGGGCGGTTCTCAGAGCCCGAGGACTTCCCGGCCAACGTGTTTGTCCAGGACCTGGGACAAGGCCCGCGAGCATGGTATTCGCCGCGTCTGGTGCGCGAGGCCGAATCGCGCAGGCTCTACGGAGAACAGCGCCCCAGTCACGTGCCATCGGTAGAGGACTCGACAGAGTATTGGCGCTGGCGCGACGCTGCCGGTGCCATCGGGAACGCTGTCCGCAAGTGCCCGAACGTCGCCGTGATCGTCTATGCGAACGAACGCGACCACGTACAGGCCGCTCCGGATCACCCGCACATCTTGATCCAAGTAGAAAGCCTTCGGCAGTCGGGAGCGAAATTCGTGCGGCTGAATCCCGATCGTGCCTATGTAGAGCGCATCCTCGCCAGCGGCAGTTTGCCGCCGGGCACGCAAGAGAGGTCCTTTCCCGATAACGACGCCGGAAGACCCTGGGACCGGCAGAACATCCGCAGCGGTTTGGAGCCAGCGGGTGTGCCAGTAGTCGTTTTCATGCAGGCGGCGGTGTGCGAGTTGGCCGACCGGGCTATCAGACAGGACTGGTCGCAGAACCTGAATGCGGTGCTGTATTTGGACGCTCCGTGGCAGGTCTTTGGCCGGCCTCCTGGGTCGCAAGGCCAGCCGAGATCTCCGGTGCTGTCGCGCCAACGCCCACGCGACGGATCCCTATCCGTCACCCGCGTGGGGCCGAACACAACGATCGTCCCATCGGGAAGTGAGGACATGAGCCCCGGAGTGAAACCGATTCAGGTGAACGCCGCAGCGGTGATCGGGCGTATCCGTTCGCTGTCCGGCACGAATCGCGGGCCGTTGTTCTACCCACGTGAGCCCGGTGGCCAACCGGGGAGTCTGGTCGACAGTTATCGTTGGATGGGCCTCGATTTCATTCGCACCCACGATTTCTATGGTCCGACCGACTGGCACGTGATCTTCCCGAACTGGCAGGCAGATCCGAACGATCCTGCCAGCTACGATTTCATGTCCTCGGATCCACGCATCCGGGCGATTGTCGAGGGTGGATTCCAGTGCTTCTTCCGTCTCGGCACCAGTTGGAAGGGCTCGCGGCGAGAACCGATCAACGATCCGCCGGGCACGCTCCGGGACGCCCAAGGTCGCGTCACGCACGTGGCCGACCAGGCGGATTTTCGGAAATGGGCAAAGACCTGCGTGCAGACGATCCGTCATTACACCGAGGGGTGGAAGGATGGCTTTCGTTTCCCGATCGCGTACTGGGAAATCTGGAACGAGCCGGACTTGGCGGCACAGTTCTGGACGGGCACGCCCGAGCAGTACTACGTAATGTACGAGGAGGCGTCCCGCGCCATCAAGGCGATGAATCCCCTGCTCAAGGTTGGCGGCCCGGCCTGCACCGGCGCGCTTCGAGAAGCCTATGTTGAGGGATTCATCCGTTACTGTCGCGAGCACGATGTCCCTCTGGACTTCTTCTCATGGCATAGCTACGGCGGTCGTGACGACTTCAACCCATACCAATATCATCAGGATGCCATGCGCATCCGCCGTGCCCTCGATCAGGCGGGATTCGCGCATTCCGAAAATATCCTCACGGAATGGAATGCCGGTATTCAGCAACGTCTTTTCAATGACACCCCTGCGGGTGTCGCCTTCTACGCCTCCACATTGGCGTCTCTTCTCGACGCCGGGGTGGATCGGGCGTTTCAGTATTGTGGGGATCGCCATCCCGGATTGGGGCTGCACGATCTCCGGACGGGGGAGCCCAAGATCTGCGGCGATGCTTTCGTCGCCTGGAAACAACTACTGGAGACCCCCGAGCGGCTGCAAGTCGATGGAAGTGACGACCGCGGCTACAACGTCGTGGCCGGCAAGTCCGCAGACAGCCGGCGCCTACAGGTGTTGATCAGCGACTACCAGTCGCCTCATACGGCTTTTCGATTGCGATTGACGGGCCTCCCGTGGCCATCCGACTCGCCGGTGAGGCTGCGGCGCTGGCTGGTGGGTCCTGAGCACCGGTGGCGTCTGGTGGAGGACACGACCGAGGATTTTCGTGAAGCAGTCGTCGATCGTCCGTTTCAGTCCGGTTCGGTCTGCCTGCTCGCCCTCGAGCCGAGAATCTGACGGGCACCCCGCGGGCCGGTCTCCGTGGGTGTCCTGTTCCCGGCTGGGGCGGAGGATTCTCCATCCGGCAGGTACGACAGCCACAACGTGATCTGATCGAACAACTGGAGTCCAGCATCGGTAACAAGCAAGAACCCCAATGCTACCAGCTTCAATGGCGAAAGACTATCGCAGTCTGATGGTGATCTTTGCGTGGCTGTCTCTTGGTGCGGTCATCCCGCCCTGCGCTGGCGGAGCAAACGAGGAATGGCCAACCTTCAAACATGATTTCAGGCGCACGGGCTACAGTCCATCCCAGGCTCCGAATACGGCGAGTGTGCTTTGGGCAATCAGGATCCCGGGGGCGGGCAAGTTCTGGTCCTCGCCATCAGTCGCGGACGGCAAGCTCTACATCGGGAACCAAAATGGCAGTGTATACTGCGTGGAAGCCGCAACCGGAAGACTCGTCTGGACGTTTCCCACCGGGACGTCCCAGCCGGTTTATTCTACACCCACTATCTCCAATAGCATGGTCTTTGTCGCCGCATATAGAATGTTCTGTGCCCTGCCCTGCCAGGATCCTGACGGCGACGGGATCATAACTCCGCGCGAGGTTGCCTGGAGCTACCAGGTGGGAAGAAGCACGGGCGGCGTCAATGATGTCGTCTGCGGCTCACCCGTGCTGAACGGGGGGCGTTTCTTTCTCGGAGCAGTGGACCAGTTCTTCTATTGTTTGGATGCCCGTAAAGGTGGCGAGCCGATTTGGAAGACCTGGACTCCGTACCGGGGACAACATGCCTTTGCCGCATCACCCGCCGCGGATGGCGGCAGGGTTTTCGCGGCCACGGGAAACCAGTCCGGTTCAGGCCGCCTCTATTGTCTTGAGGAATCCGGCGGCAGGATACTCTGGGAATTCGACGTTGATGACATTACGTTTTCATCGCCTGTGATTGACGGGGACAGGGTGTTCATTGCCAATAGCGGCGATTGGATCGGCGGCAACTTGGTCTATAGGCTTTACTGCCTCGATGTAAAGGGGTACCTCGACAAAACGGACGACGGCGTTCCGGATGACCACCAGGGAAATGCCGATCTCATTTGGGCTTATGACACGCGGGACTATGTCTATGGCACCCCTTCCTGTCACGAGGGTCGGCTTTACTTTGGCGCGTGCAGCGGAGTCGTTACCTGTCTTGACGCAACTCGGGGAAAGGTGCTCTGGGAATTCCACACACCCTCGAAACGTCGCTCGCAACCGCGCGGTGTGCTGAGTTCACCCGCGATCGCAGACGGGAAAGTCTTTCTGTGCACGATGGAAGGCAAGCTAGTCGCCCTCCCGGAAACTGATCCTGATGGGAACGGGGTCATCATGCCGAACGAAGTCATATGGTCCTACGTCATTGGCGGTGAAGGGGTGGGTTCGCCGGTGGTGGCAAACGGCCGTGTTTATGTAGGAAGCGACGAAGGAAAGATCTTCTGTTTCGGGTCGCCGACTGCGTCAGGAAACGGACGGTGACATTCCGCGGATCAAAGGCACCATAGGCATACTTCACCGGTCGGTTGGCGCGTCGCAGGCATGGCAGAAGGGACCAACCCAAGCCACGGAGCGCGCAACAGGCGCGCCACGAGCGGATTCGTTTCGCCTTCGGCGCGGCTTCGGCTCCGCTTCGGCCCGCATCATAAGTCCTGTAATGTCAATCATTAGTCGTTCAGTGACAAGTACTTACGAACCGGGGTAAAGGACGGGTTGACCGATTCGGCGTGTTTGTAAGTACTTGTAGAATTGCGGTTTGTGCACGCTGCGCAAAGACTTATGTGCATCAGCCGTAGATCAGCCGACGTTCAAACGAAGCCCAGATGCATATGCTTGGCACGCAGTCTGGCACGCGGCTGATCACGGGAGCTGGAGAGACCGGTCCATAGATTATAGATCCAGTCATGCGGCATCTCTTGACAGGTATCCTGCGGGAGCCGTCGGAGGTAACCATACGAAGGGGCCGGCGACCCTGTTATCCGCCGGCCCTCGCGAAAGTGTGGGTGTGTGTCAGGCAGGTCTCGTCTTCTACGGTTGCGTCGCCGGGTTCTCCTTTCCCACTCGGCGATGAAGACTTTCAAGTCCTCGATGGCCACCTTGCCGTCGCCACAGGCATAGGGGCCGACGTCGTACAGCGTCTTGTCCGTGCCCCAGTTATTGATCAGCAGCCTTAGATCGTCCAGGTCCACCTTGCCATCGGCGAAAGGCCACGATGGGGAGGATCGGCGCTTTGTGAGTCGAATACGTCATGGAGTCATCGGGGTCGCAGATGATGTACATGGTGGTGTCATCGGCACTCACTTTGGTTTTATTCCAGGGCGTTGCATTGACAATGGGTCCGAGATTCACCGCCGACTGCCAAGGAGCGGAACGACTGGCCCGCCTGGCCACATAACCATCCCCCCACGAGCCGCCCCCCCCGGGGCGGTCGCTGTTGAAGAACATCAACAGGCCATCGGGCGAGAGCGAGGCCCAAGCATCCATGGCGGGACTATTCACGGCCGGGCCGACATTGACCGGGTCGCCCCAAGGATCGTTCGGGGTCGCACGGGTGCTGACATAGAGATCATAGCTACCGCATCTGCCCAGCCGGCTAGAGTTGAAGTGAAGTTCCAAGCGATCGCGCGACACCCCAGGGAAGAACTCGTTTTGCGAACTGTTGACCTTCGGACCCAAATTGGTCGCCACCTCCCATGGGCTGGTTCGGGTCGCACGCCGGGTCATATAGAGATCACCCTGGCCGTACCCTCCAGACTGGCCGGAGTGAAAATAGAGCCCCAGACCATCGGCGGAGATACATGCGTCCATAGGCCTCGTGCACGAGCGCAGTCGCCTGCAGAGTCTGTCCGGGTGATTCATGGGAGAGTCTCCGGGCAGTATCCCGGGACGAGCGTGCGACGAGGCAACTGGAAACTCATCCGCCTCCACGCGCGGAACGACCATGGTACCGACCGGCTTGAACTCTACAACCTGCGAAGCGACCCCGGCGAGAGGAAAAACCTCGCCGCCGAGGAGCTCGAACGGTCCCGCGAATTGAACGCCCTCATCACGAAATTCCTCGTGGACACCGAGGCCGTCGTGCCCGTCCGCAATCCGGGCTACCGGGGACGATCCGCCTGGGCGATCTTGCGTATTCTGGGCAGCCCGTCTGCGCATAATGGGGTGGTTCGTGGCGGCCGACGCCGCTATTGTGAAACATGGTTGGGGCTCTGCCCCTCGTCTTGGATATGCATTGGGAACTGTCGGTACGATGGCTTTCAATGACTGGAATTGGCGAATCAAGCGAAGGTACAAGGAACGACCATGAAACCCATCCTCACACTCCTGATCTCCCTGTTGCTGACTCCGCTGGTCGGTGGGGCGACCTATTGCGCCGCCACGGATGGCCAGGACAGCAACGACGGGAAGACTGTGAACACCCCGCTTCGAAGGGGCCAGGTGGCCGCCGCCGAAGCGGCGCCTCCGACAGGGGTCATCCACGACCTCACTCCGCTCCATGATGCGGCGCGAGTGCTGATCAATCCGCACAAAGGCTGGTACCACCATTTCCCCGACAACCACCCGAACAAATACCAGATCGCTCGCGACGCAGACCTGTTGGACTTCCCCGGCATGGATCATCTCTACATCCGGCTGGCGTGGGCATACCTCGAACCGAAGGAAGGCCAGTTCGATTGGGCGGTCATCGATCGCCTCATCGAGAAGTGGACCGCGCACGGGCTGGGCATCGCGTTCCGCATCAGTTGCAAGGAAACCAGCACGGACCGAATCGAGCAGCAGTTCGCCACCCCGCGCTGGGTGATGGAAGCCGGCGCGCAAGGCGGATACTACCGGATGGGCAAGGCCACCGGGCCGGAAGGACCGTGGGAACCAGAGTTCGACGACCCAATCTTCCTCGCCAAGCTCGACCGATTCCTGGCCGCCTTCGCGGCGCGCTACGATGGCAAGCCGTGGCTGCGCTATCTCGACGTCGGCAGCATCGGCGACTGGGGCGAAGGCCATTGCTGGGCCGGCAGCCGCAAGGACTTGTCCTTCGCCGTGCGGAAACTGCACGTTGATCTTCACTTGAAGCATTTCAAACGCACTCAACTCGTCATCTCGGATGACTACGTCCACGCCTTGAACGACCCCGCCGAGCGTGCGAGGCTGCACCAGCACATTCTGGCCCACGGCATCAGCTACCGCGACGACAGCATCATGGTGGACGGTTACTTCGCCGGCACGAGCGACCGCTTCACCGTGCGCAGCCCGGAGTTCTTCGCGGACGCCTATCTGCGGACGCCGACCGTGTTCGAGTTGGAACACTACGGCAAGGTGAAATCGCTCGGAAACTGGGCCGTTCTTCCCAACTCCTCGGCAGCCAGGTTCGGCAAGGGAAAGACAGGTCCGGACTTCTTCCGCGGCGCGCTCGAGTTGCTGCACGCGACCTACATCGGCTACCACGGCGACGCGCGCGAATGGTTCACCGACCATCCCGAACTGACCAAGGAACTGCTGAACCAGTGCGGCTATTGGCTCTTCCCGAAGTCCCTCGAACTACCGGACAGACTCGTGGCCGGCGCCACCGTGCCAATGACCCTGACGATGGAGAACCGCGGCGTGGCGCCGCCCTATGCGCCCTACGAGCTGAGGGTGAAGCTCTCCGGCGGGGGCACGAACTGGGTGCATGTTGCTGGCAGGGCCGAGAAGTCGTGGCGGCCTGGCAAGCCGATTGTCCTGCGGCTCGAACTGCCTTTGCCGGCCTCCCTCCAGCCAGGCCAATATCCGTTGGCCATCGGTCTCTTTGACGCGGCCGCTCCGAAAGAGCGTCCGGTGGAGTTCGCGCTCCAAGAGTCGGCGCGCGATTCGCAGGGCTACTACCGTGTCGGCACGGTGCCCGTGTCCGCTGAAGGGGCGTGGAAGGTATGGTATCCGGTCACCCTCACCTTCACCGGCAAACAGGCCAGTGAAACGCAGGCAACCTTCCGAGATCATCGCCTCGATGTAACATTCCGCAAAGGCGACAAGTCGTTCCGGGTGCCTGGATATTTTGCTGCCGACGGCAACGCAGCGGAGTCGTCAGCCACCAGCGGCAACAAGTGGCGGGTGAAATTTACACCGAATGAGCCCGGCGTATGGACCTATTCCGTGTCTTTCCGTGAGGGGCCGGAGATCGCGGTTCCGGCCGACAGCAGTCCGACCGCGGGGAAATCGGCCGGCGCTCCCGACGGACAGACCGGCTCATTTATCGTGCAGCCTGCAGATCCTGATGCGCCGGGCTTCTACGGCAAGGGGATGCTTACCTATGTTGGCGAGCACTACCTGCAGTTTCAAGGCAGCAAAGAGTGGTTCGTCAAGGCCGGACCGGGAAGCCCGGAAGATTTCTTTGGATACCAGGATTTTGATGGCACCTATGACGACCAGAACAAGAAGGGCGACACAGAGAACAAAGACACCTATTTGTATGAAGATCATGGGTTTGGGGCAGGCAAAGGCGTTGGACTGCATCGCTATCTGTTCCATCTGAAGCATTGGAAGGAAGGCGATCCCACCTGGCAGGGCGGCAAGGGCAAAGGCATTATCGGGGCCATTAACTATCTGAGCGCAATCGGCGCCAATACTCTGTATCACATCATCCTTACCCGCAACGATGACGCGGACAATACCTGGCCCTGGACGGATCGGGAAACCAAACTGATTTACGATGTTGCCAAACTGGACCAGTGGGACATCGTCTACACCCACATGGACCGCAAGGGGATCAACGCCGATCTGTACTTGTGCGAGGCCAGCAACGCTCGCTACCTGAACGGCGGCGACATGGGGACAGAAAGAAGCATATTCTACCGCGAAGTGGTGGCACGATTTGGTCATCATCTGGGTCTTCGATACAACATCGGTGAAGAACACGGGTTGAAAACGGATCAGATCAAAGCCAGTGCCGCTTATCTTAGCGCACTTGACGCCTATGACCACCCCGTCGTCAGCCACAGCTATCATCAAATTGAAAAACAACACGAACAGTTTGAGCCGCTGCTCGGCTTCAAAGATGTTCACGGCGCCTGCTATCAGTTGCACAAGGAGCATCATAGGGAAGTGATCGGCTGGCGGGACAAGTCCGCCAAAGCGGGACATAAATGGATCGTCGCAGAAGATGAAAGCTGGCCGATTGATGAGGGTCAAATCGATCGCGCTGAGGATTATGCCTGGAAAGTGATGACCGCCGGCGGTGAGGGGATGAACCTGTATATTGGCTACAAGGACCCAAGCTACAACGACATCGGTCTGGAAGATTTTTCCCGTATGAAACCGGTGCTGGATTACATCATCAGTCCTGCCGCACTGCTTTCGCTGCCGCAAGTCAACGAGCACCTTACCCAGATGACCCCAGCCGATGGTCTTGTCGGCAATCAAGGCAAGAACGATCCTCCGTTTTGCTTTGCCAAAGAGGGGAGCCTTTATATTGTCTACCACAAAAGAGGCAGCGACATTCGGTTGGACTTGAGTAAGCAATCGGGAACGTTTGCTGTGAAATGGTGGAACCCCCGGAGAAGTGACGGTGGCGGGCTGCAAGACGGTTCGATCACAAGGATCTCCGGCGGTGAGACCCGTTCATTGGGCAATCCGCCCAGTGACCCCGATTCCTCATGGGCCGCGCTGGTTCTATCGACCAACTGAATAGTAGGCCAGCGATCACAAGCGAAAGGAGCAATATGCCATCAACAAACCGACAGAACAGAGTCATACACGGTTTTCTTGTCTTGCCCGGACTGTTGCTATCGCTGAGCGCTTCGGCCGAGGTGGCCTTCGATCCCCGGTCCCCGCAGATGCGGTTTGCAGCCAGTGAAATCAAGGAGGCCTTGGCCTCTCGCGGCGAACGCGCGTCCGTCGCCCTTGAGGTCGATCCCTCAATCGAACTCAAGGCCGAGGGGTTCTCTATCGTCAAGAGAGGCGATGGATGCCGGGTGATCGGCAAAGACCCTGTGGGCGCGATGTATGGCGGGCTGGATATCGCCGAGGCGATTCGCACGGGCACGCTCGATTCGCTGAAGGACTCCGACCACCAGCCGCACATCCAGCGGCGAGGCATTAAGTTCAACATCCCGCTCGATCTGCGTACGCCGAGCTACACGGACTGCTCCGACGCCGCGCAGGCGAACATTCCCGTGATGTGGGATCGCGAGTTCTGGACGGACTTCCTCGATGCGATGGCGCGCCACCGCTACAATGTGCTTTCACTCTGGAGCCTGCATCCTTTCCCCTCGCTGGTGAAAGTGCCGGAGTTTCCCGAGGTCGCACTGAACGATGTCTGGCGCACTCGCGTCAAGCTCGACGACGCCTTCAGCTTCGCGGGCGACGATATGGTACGCCCCGCCATGCTCGCCGATCACGAGGTGGTGAAGCGCATGACGATCGACGAGAAGATCGAGTTTTGGCGCTGGGTCATGCAGCACGCCGCCGACCGGGGCATTCAGATCTACTTCTTCACCTGGAACGTCTTCACCTTCGGCGCTGAGGGCAAGCACGGCATCACGAACGATCTGGGCAACGAGCTCACGAAGAAGTACTTCCGGGCCAGCGTGCGGGAAATGGTAAAGACCTACCCGCGGCTCGCCGGCATGGGCATCACGGCGGGCGAGGGCATGCCGCAGCAGATGGATTCCAAGGCCAAGGAAGCCTGGCTGTGGGACACCTACGGCCAAGGCGTGCGCGATGCGTTGAAAGAGGCCCCCCAACGCGAGTTCCGCATGATCCATCGTTTCCACTGGACCGCACAAGGCGACATCCTGGATGCCTTCCAAGATTACCCGGGGCCATTCGATTTCAGCTTCAAGTATTCGGTGGCGCACATGTATTCGATTCCCAATCCGCCCTTCATCCAGCCGCTGCTGGAGAACCTCGCGCCCGGCAGGAAGACCTGGCTCACCGTACGGAATGACGACATCTACACCTTTCGTTTCGGCGATCCCGCTTACGCACGCGAGTACATCCTGAACATGCCCCCGGCTGACAAACTGGCCGGCTTTTACATGGGGCCGGACGGCTATGTTTGGGGACGAGACTTCCTGGAGCGTCATCCCAACCCCGGTCCGCGCCCCTTGGTGATACAGAAGCAGTGGTATTCGTTCATGCTCATCGGGCGTCTGGCCTACGATCCCTCGCTGCCGGACTCGCACTTCGAACGAATGCTGGCCGCTCGCCATCCCAAGGCCTCGTCGCAGGATCTGTTCGGTGCTCTTCAAGGCGCGTCGCAGGTCATGCCGCTGACCACGCGCTTCTTCTGGGGGGACATTGACCTCAAGTGGTATCCCGAGGCTTGCCTGAGCCATCGCAGGAGCAAGGGCTTCTACACCGTGCGCCATTTCATGGAAGGAATCTCCATGCCGGGCGCGGAGGTGCTGTGCATCCGCGACTGGCGCAACCGCCTCACCGGCCGCCAGCCGATGACCGAGACCACCCCGCTCGAAATCGCCGAAGCCCTGGATGGCTCGGCCGCGGAGACTTTCGCCTCACTCGGCGCCCTCCGCGAGGCCGCGAAGGAAGACGCCGAACTTCGCAAGACCGTGAACGACTGCGAGGCCCTGGCCTGGCTGGGCCGCTACTATGCCTCCAAGATCCGCGGAGCCTGTGCGCTGGCCCTGTTTGACACCAGCGGCGACACGTTCGAGCACGAGGCGGCGCTGCGCCACCTCGGCGACGCCCTGGCCCACTGGAAGCGATACGCGGCCCTTCGCGACGCCTACTACGTTTCGGCCCTCTACAACCGCGTGGGCCATGTAGATGTGACTGCGTTGACGGAAAAGGTGGCCGCCGATCTCGAAATGGCCCGTAACTGGAAACCGGGCACGCTCAAAGACGACGGCAAACGCACCGGCTCCGAAAAAGGATTCCGCAAATGAAATGGAATCTAAAACACGGCTGGTTTGTTCTGGCGATGGGAATGGGGTTGCTGACGGCTCAACTCTTCGCAGCCGATCTTGCCGATCTTGTCAATCGCGCCGAGCCGGACTGGTGGCTCACGCCGCGCCGGATGATCCAAACCAACCTGCGCGAGATTGACGCCGGGATGGATGTAAAGGCTTATGTCGCGTCGCTGAAGGCGGCGGGCGCGAACGTCGTGCTGTTCAATGTCGGCGGCATCGTGGCGAATTATCCCACCGACCTGCCGTATCACTATCGCAATCCGTTCATGAAAGGCGACCTCACCGGCGAAGTGGTGAAACGCCTGCACGCCGAGGGCATTCGCGTGATCGCGCGGTTCGATTTCAGCAAAGTCAACGAGCGCATCGCCCAAGAGCATCCCGAATGGCTCACGCGCGACGCCGACGGCCGTTCCGTTCCGGCCTACAACGGGCAGGTCGCGACGTGTCTGAACAGTTGGTATCAGCAGGAGGGAATGCTCAAGATTCTGGGCGAGGCGATTGACCGTTACCCGATTGACGGCGTGTTCTTCAACATGATCGGCTATCCGCGCAGCGATTACAGCGGCCGGGCGATCGGCATCTGCCAGTGCGTGAATTGCCGGCAGCGCTTTCACGAAATATTCGGACTGGATCTGCCGAAGAGCGGGCAGGAGAAAACTCCGGCGGCGGAGAAGTACCAGGAGTTCACCCGGCGCACCATCAGGGAGCAGTTCGAGAAGGTGAATGCGTTCGTGAAGGGCAAGAATCCGAACCTCGCCATCTGCACCTACACGGAATCGGGCGTGGATGTGGTCCGCAAGGAATCCAACAGCGCGCTGGACAACTGGGTCTACGAGGAGAGTTTCCGCACCCGGCTGGCGCGGTTGAAGTATCCCGATAAGCAGCAGGCCAATGCGGCGGTGCATTTCCCGCATTATCCGCACCGGCACGCGTCCGTGTCGCCGGACCTTACCCGCAAGCGGCTGTTCGGGTGCATGATCAATGGCGGCTGGCTGGACTTCTATTGCATCGGCCGATTCAACGGGCAGGAAGATCGCCTTGGGCTGGACCAGGTGGAGGACGTGTTCCGCTTTCACGCGGCGCACGAGCGATGGCTCACCAATACCGTCGAGCTTGCGGACGTGGGGCTGGCGGTGGAGAGCGAGGGCAGGGGCGATGAAGTGCGCGGCCTGATCGGCATATTGTCGCAGGCGCATGTCAGCTACGAATTCGTTTCGCTTGCGAAGAACGATCTGGCGAAACTGCCGGCGTTGATCGTGCCCGTCAGCGGCCCGCTTCCGGCGGATGTGACGCGAAAACTGGACGACTATGTGAAAGGCGGCGGGCGTTTGCTGCTCACGGGCGGACCGGTGACGCCGGAATTGAAATGCCTCGGCTTGAGGGCGACGGGCGAAACGCGGCCGGCAGAGCAAGGCATTTATATCCGCATCCGGCACGAGGACAAGGCGCGTCTCAAGCAGCCCGTGCTGGCCAAACTCGACCTTGTCCCGTTGAACGGCGAGTTGTGGACGGCGACGATGGCCGAAGGCGGCGAAGGATGGCTGCGGTTCATTCCGCCCGCGATGTTCGGCCCGCCGGAGAAATGTTATTACACGAGCGTCTCGGACATTCCCTGCCTGTATGCGCGTTCATTGGATCGCGGCGCGGTGGCATGGATTCCGTGGCGGGTGGGTGCGGAGTTTGAAGCGTTCGGCCATGCCGGTTACGCTGCCTTGGTGATGGGGGTGCTCGATGAATTATTGAAACTGCCACGGCGCGTGCGTGTGGATGGACCTGCGTTGATAGAAGCAAACCATCGCGCCGACCGTGCGGGCAAGTTCGAGTATGTGAGCCTCTACAACCACAGCGGGCAACTGGACAACGTGATCGGCGCGCCCGTGCCGATCCGCGACGTGACGGTGGAAATCATCCCGGCAGCGCCCGTCAAGCAGGCTCGCTTGCTGAAGTCCGGCGCATCGTTGCCGCTGAAGCCGGGCGCGGCGGGCGGAGTCGCCTGTACCGTGCCGGTGTTGAACGCCTACGACGTGGTGCTGTTTGAATATTGAGAATCAACTTATGAGATTGAACTCCATGAGACACGGGTTGCCCCATCTCCGACGGCGATGGGCCGGCCTTTGCTTCAGGCGCGTACGCTGGTTGCCGGGATTCGTTGGAACCTTGGTTCTGGCGTCGCTGGGTTCAGCTTTGTGCCTGGGTGCGGCTGAGCCGAAGACTGCCGCTGATCCAGAATTGCCGCCGCGCCGAGCGCCTGCTGAGCCGGGCAAGTTTGACAGGGCGAAGCCGCCCCGGGATCGCGCCCGCCTGCCGGTCGCTTCCGAACGGGCGCGGCTGATCGTGCTGGCCGACATGGGCAACGAACCTGACGAAGAACAGCAGATGCTGCATCTGCTTATATGTGCGAATGAATTTGATGTGGAGGGGCTGGTCGCTGTCACCGGCAAATACCTGCGCCCGGAGGACAAGAACCCCTATCGCCAGAAGCTGCATCCAGAGCTTTTCACGCGGTTGATTGACGGCTACGCGAAGGTCTATCCGAACCTGAAACTCCACGCCGCCGGCTGGCCCACGCCGGAACACTTGCATGGCGTCGTGGCCAGCGGCCAGACCGGTTACGGCATCGCGGCGACGGGCGCAGGCAAGGCCAGCGCGGGATCGAAACTCATCATTGATGCTGTGACGAAGAAGGACGCGCGGCCTGTCCATATCGTCGTCAACGCCGGCGCGAACACGCTGACGCAGGCATTGCGGGATTATCGTGCGGGCCATTCGCCGGAGGAGGTGAGGGCGTTCGTCGCCAAACTGCGTGTGTTTGAGAACGGCGCGCAGGACAATTCCGGGGCGTGGATCTGCCATGAGTTCCCCGACATATTTTGGGTGCGGAGCAACTACCAGACTTACTGCTTTGGCGGTCCCTCGAACGTCACTCTCGGCCCGCACAATTGGAAACCGTATCCCTACAGCCCGGACGGTCAGGATGAATGGGCAGCAGAGAACGTTCGCGCGAATCACGGCGCGCTCGGTGAGCTGTATCCGGTTCGCCGGATGGGAAACCGTATCCATTTTCTCGAAGGCGGCGGCACAATTCCGTGGATGGGATTGGTGTGTCACGGTCTCACCGATTCCGCCGAGCCATCTTGGGGCGGCTGGAGCGGGCGGTTCAGCGCGGAAAAGCTGACCAATGTCTGGTCGCGCCACAGCGACATCCAGGCCGATGAGCAGGCCTGTGTGCCGTTCTCCGTTTACACCGAGGCCAAGGATCGCTGGACCGACCCGGAGGACGGCAAGGTGTATGATGATGCCAGCGCGCCCATCTGGCGCTGGCGCACCGCCATGTGGAATGATTTCAAGGCGCGGATGGACTGGTGCGTGCAACCTTATGCCCAGGCGAATCATCCGCCGCAGGCCGTTCTCAACGGCGACCGGAGCGATGCCATTCTCAAGTTCGCCGCGAAGCCGGGCGACGTGCTCGAGTTCACCGCCGCCGGCTCGACCGATCCGGATCAAGATGCGATACGGTGTTCCTGGTGGTTCTATCCCGAGGCTGGACGGAGACCCTACGGCAAGGAATTGCCGGTGGAAGAAGCGACCGCAGAGAAGATCACCATCACCATTCCATCCGACGCGTCCGGCAGCGAACTCCATCTGATTCTCGAAGTCTGGGATCGCAGCACAATCGTTCCGCTGGCAGCTTATCGCCGAGCGGTAATCAACGTGACCAACTGACCGTGCGTCTGCGAAAATGCAGGAAACTCAAAGTGACCGAAGCCATGAATAGAACAATCACCTCGGCGATGCCCTCGCCCACTGGAAGCCGGGCAGCCTCACAGACGACGGCAAGCGCACCGGCTCCGAGAAAGGACTCCGCAAATGAGACTACCGATGAAGACCATGCCCTTCACTTGCATCGCCACTTTCGCCTGGATGCTCTTCTCGCTCCTCGGTTTCTCCACACCTTCGTCGGCGGAGAGCGTCGGGCTCTACTTTGATCCAGCCACACCGCAGATCGCCTTTGCCGCCGGCGACGTCAAAGCCGCGTTGGAAAAGCGAAAGCACATCGTCGAGACGCGCAATCTCGCCTCGCTGGCCCAAGCCGGTTCGGGTAAGAAGATCGTCCTTGCCCTCGCCACCGACAAAGCAGTTGCCTCTCTGCTTGCAGCCCAAGGCGGCAAAGGTGCCGCCGGTTTGGGCGAACAGGCTTATGCGCTGCGTACCACGAGCATTCCGGACTTGAGCTATTGGGTGCTGGGCGGCGATGCCAACGGCGCGATGTATGGCGGATTGCAGATTGCCGAGACGATTTCGATCAATGGACTCAGCGGCAACTATGACAGTCAAGAGACCCCCTTCCTGATGTATCGGGGCATGAAACTGAACCTCCCGCTTGATAAACGCATCCCCACCTACGTCGGCGGATGGAGTTCCCATTCAGCCAGGGAGGCCATCGCGGACGTTTGGGATATGACCTTTTGGAGGACGTTGATCGATCAGCAGGCGCGGCACCGCTACAATGTATTGTCCACCTGGGTTCATCACCCCTTCCCGGCGCTTGTAAGGGTGCGCGATTATCCAAACGCATGCCTGCCGAACATTCAGAAGTATGACGGCTCGACAATAAACCTGAATCACGAGCAGCGCGTCGCATTCTGGCGGGATGTGATGACGTACGCCCACGGCCGGGGCATGAAGTTCTATTTCTTCAACTGGAACATCTACGTTGATTATGCGAGCACTCAATACCCTGCCTTGACAAAGAGTCCGAGCAATCCCACCACGATAGACTACATGTATAAGAGCATGTGGGCGCTTCTGGAGACCTATCCGGAGCTCGACGGATTCGGCATCACGTCGGGAGATGGAATGGGCAGCAACAAGGAAGAGAACACGCAGTGGACCTGGAATGCCATGGGCAAGGCGGTCAGAGACTATTTGAGCGAGAATCCGTCGAGACGGTTCAACCTGATTCATCGCGGCGTTAAGACGGAGCCCCAGACATGCGACGCCATCTACGCTCCGATCAAGGCCGTCACCAATGCTACCTTCAACATGTCAGCGAAATATGCGATGGCCCACATGTATTCCACCCCCACCCCCAGATGGACTGGGGATATTCAAAGCTGCGCCAAGCTTGGGCTGAAAACGTGGCTCACCTTCCGCAATGACGATTTCTTCTATTTGAGCTGGGGGGATCCCCAGTTTGTTCGCGATTTCATGGCCGGTATCCCGCTCAAGGACACCGTGGTCGGCATGTATATCGGCATCGACGGATACAATCCAAGCCGGGCCCGCTTCTTTAAGAATCCAGCTCTGAATGGGCAGCTTGAAGTCGAGCGGAGATGGTACATGGAAATGTTGTGGGGGCGGATCTCCTACAATCCCGGTACGAGTGACGATGTGTTCAAGGGTATGTTGGCGCGTCGGTATCCCACGGTTTCAGCGGGAGACTTGTTTGATGCGTGGACTCTGGCTTCGCGGTCACTGCCCAAGGTCACCGAACTCGTCATGAAGGACTGGAGCTTGGATTTTCATTGGTATCCCGAAGGTTGCTGGAGCGATCCGGGCAGATGCGGTGGCTTTAGAACAATAGATGACGTTGGTGGAGCAAAAGGGGGTTTCGCGGGTCAGGATGTTGCCAAGGGGTCGGCTCTCTGCAATATCGCCGATTCTGCGGCGGGAAAATGTGGCCGCAAGAAATCCTCATATCAACTCGCTGACGAAATGGAAGCCGACGCCAGAAAGGCGATTTCTTTGACCAACACCCTGGAAAGCGGCGGGAATGCCGATCTAAGAGTGGCCATTAACAACGTCAAACAGATGGCCTTTCTGAGCGCGTACTATGCCCACAAGATCCGAGGTGCCACCTATAAGAAAGCCGGAGAGAAAGGCAAGGCGAGGGAGGAAATGGGCAGAGCATACTGCTGGTGGATGGCCTATAGCCGATCGATGGAAGACACGTACCTTGCGGATTCCTTTAGAAACCTAGCGATTGCTCCCGACTGGAAGTTCGCCGATGCGGCGGTGTTGAAGGAATATGCCGACTTGGGAGGCGTGGGAATACCTGATTGCAATACAATTCAACAACACGATTGACTTGTGTTGCAATTCCGGGCCGTGTTGTTAGTTCGAGATCGGAGTCCCAAGAATCAAAAAGACGTACTCGCGTGAAAACACAATTCATGAAATGGATTCCCACCATGTCCCTTCTTTGGGCGTGTTTGGCAAGTGCCGCGGATCAAAGGCCCAACATCCTGTGGATCATTGGTGAGGACAGGAGCGTCAAATGACTCGGCCGCTAGGAAATAATCAACCAGGAACAAAAACCATGAAAGCCAACCTCCTCCGTCTCATGTTGCTGCCCGTCCCGTTGTTTGCCTGCGCATCAGCGCTCCAAGCTGCCGAAGTCAAGGTCGCTGCGCCCAATTCGCCCATGCTGCGTTTCGCCCTCAGCAAGCTGGAATCCGCTCTCCAGCAGCGAGGAGACGCGACGAAACGACTGCC
>VGYL01000007.1 GCA_016872975.1 Planctomycetota bacterium | reverse complement strand
GGCCCCCCGAGACAGTACCGGTCCGTCCCAATCGTACGAATATGCCCCATCTTCGCACTCGATTCCACCCCATTGACCCTCCGTCGCTCCAGACGAAGGGGGGATTCCTCTCCTTGAAGGTCCTGTCGCACACGACTCCCGCCCCTCACGAGTAGCAGCCCTTCCGACTAAAGCGCCAAAGCGCCGCCACGACGGCGTCCAACCGAGCTCTTGTGTCGGCGGGGCGACACAGAAACTCCTGATTCGGTTCATTCTGTACACAAAACCTCTTGCTTTTTTTACAGCCTGGTGAGGCATGGCCCGTGGTGTGGAGTTGACGCGTGGCAAGGAGCCAGATCGGGGTCTGGGGCCAGTCGGTCGTGGATTCGAACGACTGCGAATAGATGACTCCGGTCGAGCGTTGTGCCGTGACGCCGGTGAGTCGGCACAGAGGGTAACGATCCGCTTCATCCCGACCGGCCAGGCCCAGCAGGATGTGCCGACCGGCCTTCTCGGGCAGATGCATGGCCACCTTCAACTCATATTCGCCCGCTGCCAAGCCGGCAGGAAACCGGCGCAAGGTGCGTTCGACCGCCTCCTGGCCTGGAAACCACTGTGTCGTGGGGTGGGTCGGGAAGTGTTGCTGGGTGGCGACGATCTTGCCGCTGCCATCGTGCAGGGTGAATTCCAGGGCGTAGCTCTCGTAGCAGGGGGCGGCGCCGATGTTCTGCCAGGTGTGCTCGATGAGCAGACGCCCCGGTGTCCGATCGCTCAGGTTGAGGGCGGTTGGCACACACAGCCGGGTTATCACGAAACGGAACCCCACCTTCTTCGCCGCGGCCCGGAACAGGTCCTTGACCGCGGTGGGCGCGTGCTCCCAGTCCTGGGGCGAGAGGATGTTCGTATTGAGGTAGGAGATCGGATCGCTCAGACCCTGTTCCACGGTCTTGCGCAGGTCCCATCCTTGCTCCAGCATGCTGCGGTAGGAGCTGTGGAATTCGTAGTTGCAGATCACGCCCCGACGGGCGTACGGATGGTAGTAGAGTTTGCCAACGTTGCTGCTCGGACCGCTGGGTGTCAGGCCATCCTGGCGGAAATGGCAGCCGCGCAGGGCGGCGTAGTCGTTGATCTCGGGGTAGGAGCCCACGTTCAGGAACACCCGCGTATTGGGGAAGGCCCGGGCGTGGGCGTCGATCACCCGGCGATAGGCGGCGACGTACTTGTCGCGGGCAAATCCCGTTTGCTCCAATTGCGCCGGTGTCCAGCGTCCGGGCATGTGCAGGCCCAGGTGCATCTCGCCCCATTCGCCGATGCCGCCAATGTCCACATACTCCAGGCCGGGCCGGCCGTCCAGGTAGCGGCCCAGACGTTCGATGAACTCGCAATGCAGCTTGAGATAGCGCGGGTTCCAGAAGACCGGGTTCACCTGCTCCTGGCCGCGCAGACCGCGGTGGAGCACACTGGGAACGCCTTTGTCAAATGCCCACTTGGGAGTGGCGTACTGGCCGCGATAGTGGGTACTCTCGGACATCACCCGGAATGCCACCCGTTTGCCGCGCTGGCGGACCCAGAAGTCGAAGATGGGCGCGAAGTAGGTGTCAAAGCCGGTACCCGGGCCATCTGCCTCAAGATCGTTCCAGGTGGGGCGGAAATAGGCGATATCCGCCAGCGACAGCACCCACGCATCCGGTTCGGGCTTGTAGCCCAGACCGCTGCCGCCGGCCAGATAAAGACCCATGCCCGGGTTGAACAGCACCGCCTCAGTAACGGCGGGAGTGATCTCGCGCCACTCAATGCCCGGAAGCGAACCGGCCCAGGACCGGCCTATGGAGATTGTGCTGACCAGAAGAACCAGTCCCCCGAGCAGGGGTGATCTCGCCATGATCTCATTCTTGCTCATCGGCTTTGCCGGTGCTTTGCTCACTGCCTTCTTTGCCATGATCAACAGCCTCCTTGTACAGGAATATTGAGCCATCCCGGTGTGCCACGCGAACGCCCACAGTAAAGATCTAGATTGTGCTCTGGAGCTGGCAGAATCAGAACCTCATGGTCAATTCCGTGACGGCTTGCCGGGCTTAACAAGCAGAATCCAGTCTTTCTCTTGTCGGACAGCGGGGAAATCCTCCGGTGCGTGAATCACATGAACAGCGCCGCCGGTGAATTCCTGGGGGCGATGTGTCTTCTCCGTAACCAGGTCGATCCACTGTCGCGTGAAAGTGGCTCCCGGGTATGCGGTCAGGTCCAATTTGACCGCACCGCCCCAGCGCAGGAACATGATGTATATCTCGCCGGGGATGGCCAGGCAATATCGGGAAGGGTTCTCGACTACGAGTTCCGGATGGGGTTCGAGACGCCACCATTCGACGCTCCGCAGAATCCGGGCCATGTGGGCCATTCCCCGTGCCCCAGGGTAGTCGAGGGTGTTGGTCTCGAAGTCAGGATCGAGGGGCCACGAGCCACCGCCACTGCGTCTGGGCCGCGAGACTTCCGGCAGATAGGCCAGCCAGATGTGTCCGCCGCCGTAGGTATGTCCCGCCGCCCCGCTCATGATGGCCGACCAGGCGCAGAACCGGATCTCCTTGGCGGCCGGGGCGTCGAGCGCGAACTCATACCAGGGCTCCGTGATAACGATGGGTTTGGACGGGCGCATGGCGTAGGCCTGGGAGACCACGGTGGGGGCGTACTCGTTGCGCCAGCGAGCATGGGCCGTCTGACTCTGGTTGTAGTCCAGCCAGGATTCCTGGTGGAGCACTTCGGCGGTGGACCATTGAGGCGCCTCGGCGCCGCCGTCCCAGGCGGGCGGGGTAGGATGAGCGCCCAGAATATGGTGGAACGGGTCTTCCGCCACGACCAGCGCCCCAAGGTCTTTCCAGAAATCCAACCCGAGTCCGCCATAGTTGTTCATGTTGTATTCTCCCGCCAGCGTCCAGATGACATTGTAGGCGGCCAGCCGATGGATGACGTACCGCCACCAGCGGCGGATCTTCTCCGGGCCGGCGGTCTCGTTCAGTCGCGTGCGGCTCCACCACGGGTGGATCCATACGGTGATGCTCTGTTCGTTCGCATAGGCGATCCACTGTTCGATGAACTGGATGTGCTCGATGTCCGGCTCGTTGTAGTCTGCATTAAGAAAGGAACTGCCCCGACCCCAGCCATTGGCCGGGAAGAATAGTTGTCCCACGTTGAAGCCCTTCTGGGCCCGGTCATCGACCAGCTTCTTGAACGACTCGAAACGGATTCCTCGCTGCGTCCAGTTCCACCAGGTATCCCCAATCCACAGGAACGGCGTGCCGTCGGCATACGCGAAGTAGCGGCCCGCGCGCGGGCCGTTCGTATGGACACGCACAAAGCCACGGCGGGTGGGATTAGCCTTCTTCTCGTCCTCGGTCCATGCGGAGCAGGTCATTCTGCCGGCGACGCCGTTGAGGCCGGGGTCCTCCGAGCGGCTCTCGAATGCCCACTCGCCCGGCGCGGGTGGCGCAAAACGCGCCCTCCAAGTCGTGCCCCCATCCCAGAACCCGGCCACGGTCGATTCGTGGCCGGCGGCATCTCCTGAGACACCGGTAAAACGTACGGTCACACGGGCTGGGCATCCCTCCTGGAGATAAGAGACGTAGGGGTTGGCCGCGTTTTGCGTGGCCGTCATCCTGACTTCATACACCTGCCATTGCTTGACCTCGGACGCATCCTGTGCACTTGCAGGACCCGCGGCCATGACAAGCATTGCTGGTACGGCCAACAGCATACGACAGATCCCCATGAACAAGCTCCTTTCCCAAAAAGACTGAAAAGGCTACCCACCGATCACGTACCCTGTGGATACCTGAATGTCCTGCCCATTGTACGGCTTTTCTCCTGCCGTTTCTGCTTTGATTTCCAACTCTCTTCCCGGCCCATATTCCTGCTACGGTGGGCCCTTCTGGCTATCAAGAGCCCCTCTTGCCCGGGAGACATCCGTCCACCGAACCGGCGGATGACAGGTAGGGCTACACTTCTGAACTACACCTTTGGGAGTTGCATTCGACTGGATTCGTCGGGTTCTGCTGTGATCACGCAAAGAGTGAAGGGCAGGCTCGGTACTGCCAGGGGACATTGAGCCCGCGTAGATTCCCTGCGGTCAACGTTGGCGAGAACCTCGTGGTTGCGCGGTTGGTTCAGGTCAGAAGGGCCGAGCGTCAGGGAAAATGCGTCGTCCCAATAGAGCAACGGACCACCAAGCCCCTGCTCACAGGTTAGCCGAACGTCTATGGAGTGGGAATGCACAATCAGGTTGTCAGGCTCACGCTCAGCCGATTCCCACCCACCTTCGCACGGTCCTTGGCAGCGGAGCAATAGAAGCAATCATCAGTATCCTCATGGGACACTTGGAGCCACCGCTTCTGACCGTATTCCATGACCCAGTCTATGCCATCCGTCAGATCAAGAAGTCCACACAAGGTGCCATGCACCACGTACACACCCAGACTTGCGCAGCAGCTGTTAGCCCAGTATACTGCCGGGGCAGCAACGCCCGGCACATAGCCAGCAGCCCTGACTGAGTCCGTGATCTGGCTAGGTGCCATCTCCAGTGCGGCCAAGTTTGCGCTGATGATGTCGCCACACATCAGGCACCAGCCGCCCCCCAATGGCGGAACAGTGATCCGACTGAGGATTCGGCAGGAGTTGTCTGTCTCGGATACCTCAATCTGTGTGCCCAGACATAATAATGGCTTCATAAGACGAAGAGCCAACTCCTGACAGAGCATACGTGAATAGTGGTTGTCGGTGGCCGTGATCAATAGATCGCATCTGGCAAGATCATCCTGGGCCATCTTGCTCTGGATTGAATCGCAGACAGACCGGATTTCTGCGCCTTTAGGCCAACTCAGGTGGATCAACCTGTCTATGTACCGGACTTTTGGCCAGTTCTCTCTCACCATTTGCTCTGTCGCCGCGGGCAGTCTATTCAGGTTCGATGTCTCCAAACGATCGGGGTCAACCAGCACCCAACGTCTTACTCCCAAACGGCTGAGTTGTTCCGCGAAGCACGCCCCGATTCCCCCGCAGCCCACGAGGCCCACCCGTAAAGACTGTAGTGACTCGTGGAATCCCCTTCCGAAGACCCTCTGACGATCAAATCTCTCAGGAACAGATGATCCTCTGTTTCGTCGGCTGTGTCCCTCCAACCATTGAGCCGAGAATACCACTCGGTCCTTGGCTACGACGCCTTCGGGCCGCCAATGTCGAAAGCTGCCTACATGCAGATTCTCGTCAAACACGCAAGAGGTCAGACGAGGTCGGCCTGGCAGCCGGGCCAAGAACCGGCTGTACTGTCGTTCCGCCACATCGTCAATACCGGAGAAACTCGGTGTGAACCGCCCGGGGTGAGTATGAACATGGACAATATCCATGCCGGTTCCAGCATATCTCCGGAGCAACTCAAGATGGAACTCTTGGCGGAGAGCCAGTCCGCCGATACCCTGGGATGCATAGCAGTCGGACATGGGCACGACCCACGAGTTGGCCAGCAGCCGCCGTTTCCGACGGGAGAGATGCTGCTGACGGCAGAAAAGGAAGCCGATAACCTCTTCTGTGCCGTTCTGGCGTGCACTCAGCAGAGTCTCACGGAACTGTCTCCACATTCTTGGCGGCACGGTGAGAATGATCTGTCGGGACATGGTTCAGTCCTGGTGATTGATGGCGTGGCGCGCTGCGACGAAAAGCGTTGTCAGGTTGTGCCCGTGTTCTGGGTCCGCGGCGGGACGCCACCTGTGCGCCCAACCGCCCGAGTTGAATCCTCCACCCAAACCCACGCAGTACCAATACCATCCATGACCGACGAGCAGTGGGGCGCCATAGTGGCTCTGCAGGGTGAAATGGTGGTCAGCCGTTTCCCACTTGTAGTTCAGATAGCAGCCGATGGGGGGCAGACGCGGATAGTCGGCAGGCAGCAAGAACAGCATGTCGGTCGCGGTGACGGGAAACTTCTTCGTTGAGATCCGGACGTTCGCGACCAGAACGGCTGTATAGCTCTGCCCGTCAATGGTTTTGGGTCCCACCGTCACCTTGCTTCTTCCACCAGCCGCCTGGCGCAGCAGCACGACCTCCGCCCGGAGCCTGGGGCTCAATTCGTGCTGGCCATGAGTTTGCGTATTCCGCTGTTGCGGTCCCTGCCCGTTTCTCGCTCCGCTGCCCGTAGTACCCATGATATGTCTCCATATATCCAGCAAGCGCATTTCGGCTCTCTGCTCATGCAGATACGAACACACCGGGCATGGTCTGTCGGCAACGTTACACCGCCGACCGCCAAACCAAGGGGATCGACGCCGTGGGCGGCTTCTACCCTTTGACAATCTGCGGAACTGTCCAGTACTGCTGGCCGGCTTTCAGACGGTCGCTTTCTTTGAGCAGCTTGGTGCCAGCGGTGGGGTCCTCCACCAAGAACTGATCGTTCCCGACCACTGGCTTGAGATGGGTCCGTGCATCAGCCACAGTTGTGCCATCGGGCACGTGCAGTACCTTCTTGCCATTGATGACCATGGTGCATACAGTCGTATTAGCCATACTCTAACTCCACAAGACATTGCCGCGCGTGTTCGATTTGGCTGCTGATTCTACGTGGCGTATTCCTCTTCCAGGATATCGGCGGTACCGATCCGGGTCCGGCCGTTGCCATTGAGATCTTGCGCTTCATTCAAGATGTCCCGGAGGTCGATGAAGTCACTGGCGGCGGCTCGCAGTTGCCTCGATACACATTGGTCGATCGAGGCAACCTCCACGCGGATGCCACGGCGCCGAAGCCTGTCGGCCAAGTACGCGAAGTCGGAGTCGCCGGTGACCATAACGACTACATCTGGGTGGGTGGTTTCGACCAGATCGAGAAAGTCGATCGCCATCAACACATCGACGTTTGCACGGTAGTGCCCGGCTTCTTGGCGGACCCCCTCCTTTTCCAGGACCATGAATCCATGATTCCGAAGCCAGAGGATGAATCCCATCTTCTTGTTGCGGCGATCTGCGAATTCCTCTGCAGCCGGAGGCAGGCCAACATAGGCAATGCACTCTACCAACTCACGTCCCTCATCTTCGCTGGCGAGGTACTCTCGGATATGCAGCCAGTCCAGCCTCTTGTTCACGGTTCTTGCAACGCCAACCAGATTCGCCTCGTCCACCGCGATCAGTACTCGTAGCCTGCCACCCATGTTCCTGCTCCTGTTGTCTATGTCATGAATTGTTCCCATCGTCTACTCCTTATTACGCATCCGTTGTGTGCCTGCTGACAGTGAAAGAAGAAGTGTGCGGGTATTTTTCCACTTTGGTGACATTTGACCACGTTGTGTGCTCAGTCCGCGTGACTAGTTCCAGGTCATAAGCGCACACAGGGCATAGTACTCCGTATTCTTACTCACGGCTATGCATGCGGTGCGAATGAAGGGTCTTTTGGCTCTCTGGTTGTCCCTACCAGCACTACTGCATGATGCTCGATCCCGCCTGTGTTCTCATGATGCTGCTACAAGTTCATCATTTCTGCTGTGATGAATACGGCATCGCGCGCGCCAGGAACAATGACCGTCACCTCAAACACTGCAGAGCCTCGGGCGTGGGCTCTGCTCTGCGCGTTGGAGAGAAGCCAGAACTCGACCCTGTAGCGACCTTTGTTAAGCATGCATATTCCTCGATCCGTCATGCTCGAGGGGTGCCACGGGAAACCGGCTGTGCGCCTCTCCGATTTCACAACATCGACCCCAAGTAGTCTGAGATAGCAGTCGTTCATTCTGCTGTGCTGCACGGTGAATTCATACGGGCCCGGCTGCTTGGCTTCGAGATAGAACGAGAATCTGGCCCAGTACCGTTTGCCCAGACCGATCTCCGCAAGTCGATCTGGCAGGAGAAAGGGATCGGCGCACCGCAGAGGATTCCTCCAATATGTCGTGATAGCAGGTTGTGGAGACCATCTCCTTGTTGAAGGACTCTCAAGCGTGAAGATCTCCAGAAGTGCCCCATGTGACATCCCTTCGGAGGTTGGTGCGGGCGGACGGCATTGCAGGCCTAACGACGACATGTCTGCCGGGGAAGGTGTCGGCGGCGGGTCTGCAGGGATTGGGAAGGGTGTGCTTGCTGGAGTCTGTGATATGGGGTCATCTGCATTGCGTTCGCGGAGATCTCTGGATTGGTATGCAGCGGCAGCCGGGAGGAGTCTTTCGTTCCGTGCAAGCTTCTGTGCATCATCCATCAACTTGGCGGAATGCTTACTAACGCTCTTGGAAGTGCATGTGTGCGCGACTTTCCTCGTGAATTGCGGTGCGTCACATGCAAAGCGGCGGAGTGCGCCGAATGCGAGCGAGACTATGAGCAGAAAAGTCAGCACGTCGCGCATTCGGAATACCTCGCTGACGCATCGGTGTTCATGCCGTTCGGCATTCGCAGCACGCTGCTCACGCTGCCGCTCCTGTGATTCGCTACGCGGGTTCGTTCCGATGGCCCGCTATCGACTACGCGTCAGTCACGTCTCCAAGGACTTCGGGCACGTAGTGGTACCATTGCTAGTTTATCCGGGTGACACGGATGGGGCTTGGTGCTCAGTCCGCATGAGCAGTTCCAGGCTGTTGGCGAACATAGGTCCTAACGCACGGTATTGTTCCTCAAGGCTCCTGCGAGTGTCGGTTGCGACCCGGTAGTCCGCGTGGGCCTCCAGAAGGTGCACTTGGGTCATTGCTTGGCACGTGCTTCGGAAGAACCTCTGCTTGGCACGGGTCACCAGCAATTCGAGGTCGGCGCCGGTATAGAGCTCGGTCTGCGCCGCAATCCGGTCCACCGCCCTACGGGCGGAGTGCTCATCGATGCGCGGCCGGGATCGTCCTCCGACCAGACCCAGATGGGCAAGTAGGATCTGCCGTCTGGCATCCTCATCCGGATACAGAAACGGCAGGAAGATACTGAAGCGGCCAGGCCGAAGGAATGCCTCGTCCAGGCTGTTTGGCACGTTGGTCGTGCCCACGATGATGGATTTTCTCCCTTCATCGCCAAGCCAGGTCAGCATCTGGCCGAACACATCGTTCCTCTCTTGTGAAGCGCCGTCTCCCGGATCGGTACTGCGCCGACCGAACCGATCGATCTCATCCACGAACACGAGGGCGGGGGAGATATCCTCGATGAGCCGGATTGCCTTGGCCAGGTTCTGCCCCGATACTCCGAGATAGGATTGGAAGATGTTCTCTGGTTTTAGATGTACGAACGGCAGGTTCACCTGGCCGGCCAGAGCCTTGGCAAAGAGCGTCTTGCCGGTTCCCGGAGGTCCGAACAAGAGAATGCCTCTAGGCAAAGGTAAGGCGCTCTCTTTCGCTCGCTGTGGGTTCTCCAGGGGACGGATCAATTCCTGGACCACCAATCTTTTGGCAGCCTCATATCCTCCGATATCTTGGAAAGTGACCTTCGGATCCTCGATTTCCAACACATCCGAGCGGCGCACATATTCCGACTTGAGCCGTTTGATCCTCTCGGCCGGGAAACTCCCTTCCACGTGGTATGTCTTGAGCAGGACATTGTGGGTTTGGTGGAGGTTCAGACCGGCAGTCGCCAGGGCGATGGTCCGCTGCCTATCTTCATCGAGTGGGGCGCCTGCACGCTTCACTGTCGTCCTCACCAGCGCCAGCCGTTCGTCAAAGGTCGCAAGCTCGGGCCGCACCACGCTGGTCTGATTCAGGGTGTCTTGGTCCAAGGCACACAGCGGATTGGGGGAGATCAAGCAGATGAGCGATTTACGAACGAGGATATCCCGATCGACGGTCCAGGACCGTACCGCGCTGATCAACTCCGCATTGAGATCCAAGCGGCTATCGGGCCTGTCCAAGCCACGCAGCACCAAGGCGGTCTGTTTCTGCCGAAGCAGCCGGTCCATTTGACGTAATGCTCCGCCCAGATCACGGCACTCATTTTGAAGGCCCGGCTCATAGTCTGAGTGTGCAGAGGTCTTGACGGCGGTGAAGCGCCCCGCGCTTCGATCCGCTTGTTCCAGTCCGGTCCAGGGATGGTAGCGCAAGATGTGGTCGAAACGAGAGATGATATGGTCTATCAGTTGGCCCTCCCGCCGAGGATCTGCTGTCTCAATGGTCAGGACTGTCGAGGCGCCGCTGGCCCAATCGGCCATGGCTTCGTCCAACCATTGGGGAATCAGTTCGGCGGGTTGGCTGGCGGTTGGGTTGTTTGCCTTGAGAGCCATGCTTCCATCCTCAAAATAGAACGGTCCACCAAGACAGCCCCCATGTTGGGCCTGTCTAACGTCTCCAACTACACATACGGTGACTTGGCGTGCCAAATGACATGTGTCAGCAAGATTCTCCTGTATGTCAGGGCGCGGGGAATAGCCCCGTATTAGTCTACGGACAAATGTCCGAGGTGATTATCATCCGCGGTGACACAGATTATGTCTCCAAGTGCAAACGACAAACAAACGCGATGCCCTGCATGCGGCGTCCGTATGGACAGTGCCAACCGCGCATGTCCTGTGTGTGGTGCCGTCCACAGACACATGCCGATCTCTTTGGCTGACACAGGCGACTTGGTTCCCTACCTGCCAGGATGGCAGAGGACCGAACCATCGAGCGAGCCTGGAATCCTCGATCTTGACGTTGTGGTTGCAGATGCCCCAGCGGCTATTCTCCATGCCGATGAAGAGGCCGATACTCTGGTCCCTGCTTCTCGATCACCCGGGCCAATCACTCACGACGGGTGGGTCAATACGGCTATTCAGAGTGCCGATGTCATGGGCCGAATCATAGCAGTCGAACAGTCTCACATGGAGCCTCCCGCGTTCGACCCCGTTCGAGCATTCACCCGTTTCCTCTGGGGGCTGCTCTTTCTCGCCGCTCCTCTTGTCTTGCTTTCTCAAGTGTTCCTGGTGTGCGGACCGCTGCCTGTAGTTGCTATGATGGCAGGCCTGCTGTTTCTGGGCCGGTGTGTTTCCTTGACCAACCTCCTTTGCTTGATGCACCTCTTCGGTACACGGAGCCATGTACCTGAACAAGTGCCGGTTTGGTATGCGCGGGTGCGGAGCTTGGAAGACGAGTCAGAAGTCATGGTACGGCTCAAAGGCTCCTATGTGAGCGGCAACGTTTCGGGCGACGATATGGTTGCCTTCTGGGGTAATTGGCGTCAAGGCGTGCTAATGGCCAAGCGGGGATTCAACTGCCGAACACGATCGGAGATCACGTTTCGACGTTCCAAGTGGCGGATATACCTGGTACTGACATTGGTCTTCATGGCGGTGCTGGCGATGCAGTTCCACACCACATGGTCGAACTTCGTGGCCGAAGCCATGCGTCAAGGAACAAGGTAATGGGATCTGCACGACAAAGCCAAATCGCAGACCGCATCCGCCAACTGGAAGGTTGGCAGGAAGGATCGGGTGGTCCGGTCTTTGTGCCGAGAACGGTACTGGCGCGCGATATGGGACTGGTTCGCCTCAAGACCTTATCACGCTTCTGGGGGCGTGCGGCTACGGGACCAAGCGAGCTCGTGCATTGGCAGGAGCGGCTCCTTGCAGGCCTTTGCGGGAATGCGATTCCTTGGGTCTACCTGGTGATGGGCGAGGCCAACGGTCTTGCGATCTACTTTGGGCTTCCGGGCGGAAGCGGTGTGCTCCAGACTTGGGAGACACATCTTTCCGCGGCCTTGCCCGGGTGCGAGTTCTGCGAGGGCCCGAAGACTGTGCCCATAGTCGATAAGCTCATCCGACTGCCCTGGGCCGTAACAATGACCGGCAATCCATCTCTTCCCGCAGTACACCAGGAAGCGGTGAACGTTGCGACGATTGCTCGACCCGGCATCGAAAGCGTATTTCGGACGATGCAGGGGACGGAATGGGCCTATGCCGTCTTTGGACGCCCGGTCTCACAAAGAGAGGTTCAGGAGACCCTAAGTCTTGCAATGCAGGAGGAACGCGAGCTTGTCAGCACTTACCTTCGCCGTGGCACGGCGGAGGAAGCCAACAATCCACAGGCTCAGCATTACCTGGACCTGTTGCGCGCTACCCGGAACCACCACGAGTTGGCCACGCGGCAGGGGATGTGGGATATCTATGTCCTCCTGCTGGCCCGCGTGCCCGACCGACTGGCCCTCGGCACGCAAGCTCTGCTTGCTGCTTTTGCGGGTCCCGAAAGCCGGCCCCAGCCCATCCGTGTGCGAGCGTGCGTCCTGAATCGGGGCGATTCCCATTCCACGCCATTATGTACTCGGCTGACCAGTAGAGAAGCCGCTTATCTGGCCCGCCCGCCCGTGGAGGAGTTCCCTGGCGTTCCGATGAGAGAACTGGTGGATTTCGCGGTCTCCGTACCCGCGGCCGAGGCTTCCGAAAGGGTCGCTTTGGGAATTGTGCTGGACCGAGGGCACAGAACAGCGAACTGGTTCGAGTTGGAACGCGAACAGCTCTGCAAGCACGCACTCATCGCTGGCGTCACCGGCTCGGGTAAGACGCAGACCTGCCAATACCTGCTCAGGCAACTTTGGGAGGAGCATCAGATCCCGTGGTTGGTGATGGAGCCGGCGATGAAATCCGAGTACCGGTGCCTATTGGCTACGCCCGCCGGCCGGGATTTGCGGGTCTTCACATTAGGGGATGAAACGTGCGTCCCTCTGCGGTTCAATCCTCTGGAGGTTCAGCCCGGAGTCCCCGTACAGAGCCATATCGACGGTCTGATCGCACTTTTCAACGCGGCCTTTGCTCTCGTTACGCCTATGCCCTACGTGCTGGCATTGGCTCTTCACAGAGTATATTCTGAACGGGGCTGGGATCTCACAACCGGAGAACATCCGCTGGGTTATGGTCCCCAGGCCCAGCCGACCCTGTCCGATCTGATGGTCACAGTGGGCCGGCTGGTTCGCGAACTCGGGTATGACAAGGAGATCACCGGGAATATCCGCGCCGGTTTGCAGACGAGGTTGACCAGCCTGACCACCGGAGCCAAGGGGCGGATGTTGGATGGTCTGTCCTCCCTGCCCATGGAATACCTTCTGTCCCGGCCGACTGTCCTGGAATTCGCTGCCATGGGCAATGATGAAGACAAGGCCTTTGTTCTTGGAGCCATGTTGCTCCACTTGGCTGAGCACAGACGGGTGGGAGGACTTGCTGGCAACCGGCTTCGGCACGTTACTGTGGTGGAAGAGGCCCATCGACTGCTCGCGGCCATGCCCCAGAACCTGGCGCAGGAAGAGGCAAACAGCCGTGGCAAGGCGGTGGAGAGCTTCTGTAATATGCTGGCGGAGGTCCGTGCCTATGGAGAGGGAATCCTCATTGTCGATCAGGTTCCCACGAAGCTGGCCCCCGAGATCCTCAAGAACACGAATCTGAAGGTCATCCACCGCTTGGTGGCCGAGGAGGAACGCCAGCGCGTTGGTGGGTGCATGAACATGTCAGAAGAACATGTCCGCTATCTGTCTACGCTCCGTTGCGGTCACGCGGCCGTGTACGCCGAGGGCTGTGAAAGGGCCTACCTGGTCCAAATTCCGAACCATTTCTGTCAGTTCGCGGGCCAGCCAACGTATCCTGATAAGGAGACACTTATGCAGCATATGCACGACAGACTTCCAGTCCGCAGCGACAGTGACCCGATCCGCCAGCGAGGCAGTCTACCGGGGGGCCGAGACTGGGCAATGCCTGTGTGTCGGGGCTGTGATCAGGGCAGTTGTGCGATGCAGGAGAGCATTGTCGAACACCTGCTCAGCGCGGATCATGCCGATGAATTCGCCCACGCTGTTGCAGGAGGCTGGGGGGCTCTGTGGGTGTTCGGTGAGAAATGTGCACAACAGATCTGGCCGATCGGGGATACGCCGGCGGATGCGCCGTACTGTGTCCTTATGACCATCGTGGCCCTGGCCGGTTACGACGAGAGCCTTAGCCGGAAGTTCCGCAGGAATCTGACCCTTCTGCGAGAGCGAGAAAGGGGACGGCGAGAATGACACTTCGTCACCAAGAGGTACGGGAACGCCGGGAAGTGAACTTGGATGCGGATACAAGAGAGATTGAGCGTCGGACCCAGATGCGCCTCCGTGACATGGATCGCCTGCATACCGAGCGGCTCTGCGACCGCTATCGCCATTTGGTCCCGCCCGAGCGCGTTCGCCAAGTCAAGGATATGCCCGTGCTCTTCGAGGACCGGCATGACTTTGAGAGGAGCTACCGGGAGGCCGGGGGGGCAAACCCTCCGGAAGGGACACAGGCTGTAGGCTTTTCCCTGGGCACTCTCGAGCCGGCCCACGTGGACATGCACGACCTCCAGTTGGAAAAGACCGCTATCCATGAACGGGTCCATCAGTTGTCCGATCCTCGTGCCAGGGAGGCTCTGGGCGAGAAGTTCTATGAAGGTGTCACGGAGGACCTGGCCATTAAGGAACTGGGGCACCAGCCCAACCCGGAGCTGCCACGATGTTACCCGCGAGAGCGTGCCGCGGCTCAGGAGCTGCGAAGGATCTGTGGTGATGACGCCGTTGATCGCGCATATTTCGCGGGCGACACCCGCCAACTCGGCGTGTGCCTGGAGCGCCGTCTGGGCAAGGACAATCTGGCGGAGTTCAGACGCACGGCAGATGCCACGAGCCGTCACGGGCAAGATGATCGGGAGCTCGGACAATGCCGAACCTGATAGGATTCCTGCTGGAGTTGTGGATGATGATTACGGCGGCCTACTCTCTCTGTATCGCGGGGGCCTGTGTCATCCTTGTGATCCTGATGATGTCGGTCGCCCTCGACGTACCGGAATTGCGTGGCTATGGTTTCAGGGAGCGGATGCGCGATTTCAAGGTCACATGCAAGGATATGCGGTCCGGTATGTATGCCGCGCTGTATCTATTCGCCGTGCCCATGATGATATCACTGTTGGGACATCTTCCCATTGAACAGAGAACTGTGTGGATTGGGTGCGTTGCGGGGCTGACAAGCGTGGCCGATCAGCTCATCCGTGCGGTTTACTGGCAGGTGTTCTTCGCAGTACCGCTCGAGGGGCCGCCCGGTTCGCTAGGCGAACCACTGGTGTCAGAACAACGGCCGCCATACGTACTACCAGTAGGTGATAAGCAATGGACGGACTAATCGGTGCAATCCTGGCTCTCTTCGCGGTGGTTCTGGTGATCTATGTGATCGGCATCCTCATTGCGGCTGCGGTCATCATAGCTCCACCGATCTTGTCCGGCTACTGGCTCCGGAGCCAGACGAAGAGGTTTTCCCTTTCGCGCCGGAAGATCTGGCAGACCATTCTGTTGGGTCTGGGGCTCTTCAGCTTGCCTCTCGCGACACTGCTGGTCGACGCTTCTGTCTGGCCCATGGCCTTATGGACCGCGTTTCTCTTGGGTTTGGCGGGACCCGCAACATACCTGGCAGTCGAGGGGTACCGCCAGGTCATCTGGCCGTTTCGCAGGACCGCCCTCGCGGAAGAGGCAACGTCCCAGCGTCTCCGTCACACCCTCTGGTTCCGCCGTCTTCGACTTCGGTGGTTGGAGTGGTCTGTGCGGAGAGAGGAACGCCGGCACGGCAGCTTTCGTCGCCAACGGGATGAACTCCTCTCGCTGGCCCATAGGGTTGCCTTGGCGACAGAGCCCGCATTCTACGGCGCCGAGCTGGCACGCTGGCGGCAGGCTTTCGCTGCTCTGCCCTGCGAATCGCTGCAGGAACAGGCAGCCACGCTGTCGGCCGAGAGCGTGCTGGCGAAGCTCCGGCGAGCCGCCCAGCGCTCGCGCCGGCGCGCACAGGACGAACCCGCAGAAACGCGGCAGTTGCTCCAGGCCGCCACGGCCCATGTAGAGGTCATTACGCGTGTGCTGGGAGGCCGCAATGACTCCCATGAAGCCAATGTCGAGGCAATCGAGACCCTCCAAGCGGAAGTCAAGACTCTGGAGGCCGGGTTCACGGCAGCCCGGGATAACAAGAACAAGGCCACCCAGATGATCCGCCAGCTTCGCAAGGAACGTGTGGTCATTCAATAGGAGAATCGCGATGTCCATGACAGCGTCCTACAAGACCGAGATCATCATTCCCAAACCGCAGCTCGCGCAACTCCGCGGCAATATCAAAGGCGTGCCGTGCATGGAAATCATGCGACTGGCCTTTGAAAAGATTGCCCGGGAGAAGGAGGGCACCCTGACGCAGGGCTACGGGGATTGTGGGGGCAAACAACACGATTGCCTCATGGGATTGCGAACGAAACGTTTACCCCGTGGCATCGGCATCAACGTGGCTTCGGACGGCCGGGTGTTGTTCGAGTTCGATCGACAGAATTCCGATGTCAGCGAGGCAGGGTCGATCTGCCGGGATATTGCGAGAGCGTATGCCATCATTGCCATCATGCGCGTCCAGAGCCAACATGGCTATGAGGTCTCGGTTCAGCAGGAGACAGCCACCGTGGAGGGAAGAACAGCCGTCATCTCGGCTGTCCGAGCATGAGCAGCGTTCCGCCGAAGGCGCCAGATGAAGAGTCCCGATCACAATCTGACCATTCGTGTCCACCGGTTCCTGCCCTGTTCCGAGGCGGAAGGACCCGGCCGGCGAGCCACCCTCTGGACACAGGGATGTCCTATCCACTGCCCAGGATGCTTCAACTTCCAGACGTGGGACTTTCGCGGCGGATCCTCACGGACGATAGACGATCTGTTTCAGGAGATCGATCGAGTGTCTGGCTTGGAGGGTGTCACGCTCACCGGCGGAGAACCTTTTGCGCAGGCCGGTCCGCTGGCCGCGCTGGCTGGCCTATGCCGCCGGGCCGGACTGTCGGTGGTCACCTACACGGGCTACGAGTTCGAGCGAGTTCGGCAGAGCACACGGTGCGACTGGCAGGCTCTTTTGGAGGCTACGGACCTGCTCCTGGCGGGGCCGTTTGTCAGGGAACTGGCCGATACGTCCCGGCCTTGGGTGGGCAGTGCGAATCAGCAGTTCGTGTTTCTGACGGACCGGTACCGTGCGCTCGAATGTAGAATCCGCCAAGTCCCGCAGCGGATCGAGATTTGGGTGGACAACGACGGAGCGGTGAGTTTCAATGGGACCCATTCCGAAGAGGATGAGCGAGCTACACGAGAGAGATTGACTGGTCTTGGTCTAGCCCTTGTCCGAAAGAAGGAGTGATGCGCGATGGCAAAAATGATTCGGACGACTGTTGACCCCCAAGGCAATGTGGTTGTGGATTTCTCGGGGTTCCTCGGGGATGAGTGCGCCACGCAAAATGCACGACTGCATGAGGGTTTGGCGCAGCTCGGATTGGCGGTTGATCAGCGATCCGCGGCACGGAAGGGGCCAGAGAGTAACGGCGGACAACGTCTCAGGACAAGGGGCAGGGGCTGATGTCGGTAGTACGGCATGTTGCGCTGGTATGTCCCGCCGGACCGATGGCCTTGCCCGAATCGGCGGTCGACGGCAAGGTCATCGCCGCGCCGAATAGGCGATTGTGAAGAACCGTCCGGGCGGAACTCTGTGATTCAGGCAGACTATGGATGACATGAGGTTCTATCGCATTCGGATCATTCTGAAGCTCACCCAAGCTGCGAGCCTGCCGTCGCATCATGCCGGGGTATTGTACGCCGTGCTGTCCAGCGCCTGCGGGCAGTCTCATCCGGAGGGGCCGGTCCTGCCCGATGGCCTGATGCTGGATGCTCCGGAACAATGCCGAATCCGGTTGGAACAAGGCGATCTCTACGCCTTTGGCTTTACGCTGATTGCGCCTGGCCTGCGGCAGGCCGGCGCCATCGTCTGGCAGGCCGTGAGGGGGTTGCGGCAACTGGGGGCACACGCCTTGCCCACCAGCGCCAAGCTGGCCGGCAATTTTCACGTGGTTCGTGTCGAGGACCTCGTCACCGGGCGTAAACTGGCTGAAGATGAGTATCCCTCGCCCATGCCGCAGTCGTCTCTGGACCGGCAGATCGAAAGGCTTCAGGACACCGAGGTGGTGACGCTCCGATTCACCTCGCCTCTGCGGCTCAAGCGGCCGTCCTCACGTCGCAGACCGGGCCACATGTACTTCGATTCCGAGTGTTTCGATCCGGTCACGTTTCTCACTCGACTGGACCGGCGTCTGGAGACTTTGGGCTTCGCCGGCAGGGCTGACGGTATTGACCCGTCCATGGCACAGAGCGCGGATAACGGTCTGGTCTGGCTGGATCTAGCCTATGGCCCACCTTCTCTTCGCAAGACCCTCGGCGGATCGGTGGGGCGAGTGCGTCTACATCTTTCCGGGCCGGGGCTGGTCCGTTCGTTGGTTCTGGGCCAGTACGCTCATCTCGGCGAGAACACCCGCTTCGGTTTTGGCCGCTATGCCATCGAAGAGCTTGGTCCCGATCCCTACGAGTGTCGTCGGTCTCTGAGTCTGACACGGTACTGCCTCATATCCTCGGAGTTGGATGTCAGGGCGGCCGAACTCGACCTGCCCAGCGGTGCCGCGCGGGAGACCGTCCGGGTGATCTTGCAGGGCCGCTACCAGCCGGGGCCGTGCATGGCAGTGACAATCCATGAACAGCGGGACCGCACCCGTCAACTGGCCATTCCCTCCTACATGGACCGTGTTTTGCAGCGGGTCATCGTCGATCGTCTGGGACCGGCCCTGAACATGCTCTTCGAGGAGTCCTCGATGGCGTACCGCAAGGGGCTGGGCCGGGGCAAAGCGGCCGAGCGCATCCGGGACGCTTACCGCCAAGGCTATCGCTATGGCCTGCGAACGGACTTCGGTCACTTCTTCGACTCGATCGATCACGAACAGTTGCGCCGGCGCTTGGATGCGTATATAGCGGACGACGATATGGTGAAGCTGATCATGATGTGGGTCGAGAAGGGTGCACCCGCGCCAGGGCGGGGACTGCCTACGGGAGCGCCTCTGTCCCCGCTACTGTCGAACCTGTTCCTCGACAGTTTCGACGAGCAGATCGCGGCGGCGGGGGCGTTCCTGGTTCGTTATGCCGACGATTTCCTGATGCTCTTTCGGACCGAACAGGAGGCCCTCCACGCCCGGACGGCTGCCCAGGAGATTGCCGAGCATCTGCTCCTGACTCTCAACGAAGACAAGACCGTCCCCCTGGATCTCGCCGAACCCTTTGAATTCCTCGGCTACCGTTTCGAGCGCCAGGAGCGTTGGGAGATTCGCGGGGACAATCCGCCGCGCCGGATGGAAGACTTGGGTTGGCATGACAGCAGGACATCGTCGCCGTCGGCCAATGCCGCGGTTCCGCTGCCTGGGGAGCAGGAACAGGTGCCGGCCAGAGCGGCCCCCGTGGTGGTCTTCGGTCCCGGTGTTGCCATGCTCAAAACCGTCGATGGGCGGCTGGTGTGCAGCTATGTCGATGGCCGGGGGGAGCAGTCCACGGAATTGGCCCAGGTCGGCGCCGTTGTCGTTCTCGGCCGCACGACGATCGCGGGCACTGCCTTGCACCGCTTGATCCAGGAAGACATCCCGGTTCTGCTCGCCAGTGACTCCGGCAGCATTGCCGGAACTTTTGCCGGCACATCGGATCTGGAAGACCCGCAGACGGTGGCTGCCCAGGTGCTCATGGCGCAGAACGAACCCCAACGGCTGGCTCTCGCCCGTACGCTCATCGGCGCCAAGCTCCGCAACTACGCCGCCTTGGCCCGATCCCTGGAGGGAGGACGAGCTGGAGCATCCCTGGCCGATGGTCTGACCGAACTGGCGATGCGACTGCCGGAGGCGGGTTCGACCGAGCAGATACTTGGCCTGGAGGGGGCGGGCGCCGCGCGGTGGTATCGGTCGTTTGATGGGTTCCTGCCGCAGGGATACCATTTCGAGAGGCGGGTGGCTCCGGATGCCAGGGATCCGGTCAACGTGATGCTCAACATTGCCCATACGGCCCTGTATCGCCAGTTGATCCTGCTGGTTCGCCAGGCGGGACTCGTGCCGTCGTTGGGGGTCATGCACACGTCGCGGCCGGGTTGCGCGGCCCTGGCCTGCGATCTTCAGGAGCCCTTCAGACACCTGATGGACTTGGTCGTGCTCCTGGCGGCCCGCGAGATCGATCCGAAGGCTTTCCGAAGGACTTCCAGAGGGCCGTTTGCCCTGGAGATCCAGCCGCAGGCGGCCCGGCGCCTGTATGCGATCGTCTGGACGATACTCGCTCGCTACTGCCAGAGCAGGCACGGTGGGGAGGTTCGCTCGTATCTCATGTGGATGACCTCGGCGGCACGGGGGTTGCGCCGTCACCTGGGCGACCCGGCCCAGCCATTGGAGGTATTTGAGCACCCGTGAGCCTCTACCTTGCCGCCTATGACATCTCTCATACAGGCCACCGCAGCCGGGTGGCCCGTGTTCTGAGACGCCACGGCCGGCGGATTCAACGCTCCGTTTTCGAGCTGTGGCTGGAGCCGGAGGATCTGCCGGAATTGCGGATGAAGATCGGGCCGCTGTTGGCACGAACCGACAGCTTCGACCTGGTCCCTGTGGACCTGCGACGCCCGGAACAGAGGTTCCGCTGGCAGCGCCCCCTCGACAACGGCCAGCCGGTGCTGCTGTTATAATGCGCAAATCCGCCAGAAAAGTTGGCGATTCTTCTTGACACGGTGACGTGGGGACAGAGAATAACGACACGACCGGGCGACCGCAGCCTGGATGGGCACGGCCCGGGACATAGGGAGTATCGAGTTCGTGGGGAAGGGCGGCAGGCCGGATCGATGAAGGCCGGCCCGGAAACACGGCCGAAGAAGCCCGCCAAGGGCGGGTTACGGAAAGGGTCTATCGAAAGAGCGGATTCGGCATGAAAGACGGACATCTCCAAGTTCTTGTCATTGCGGAGGTTACAGCCGGACCCGCATTTCTGGGCCACCAGGGCAGTTGGATAGTGAGCCGCTACGGCGGCAATTGAAACAACGAAATCTCTGCGATCTGGAACGTGATGTTGGATAGTGAGCCGCTACGGCGGCAATTGAAACGTATCTTAACTCTCCCTATAACTCTCCCTAAAGAGCGGTTGGATAGTGAGCCGCTACGGCGGCAATTGAAACGTGGCTATCTCAACTCTCCCTAAAGAGCGTTCATGTTGGATAGTGAGCCGCTACGGCGGCAATTGAAACTTTGTTTGCATGGACATTACGTCCTTGTCTTCTGCCGTTGGATAGTGAGCCGCTACGGCGGCAATTGAAACGATGTATACAGAATGACGCCTGCTCGGTGCCGGAAGGTTGTTGGATAGTGAGCCGCTACGGCGGCAATTGAAACGCCCTAACGGCCAGTAAGAAACTTATCTAACGCTATCTCGTTGGATAGTGAGCCGCTACGGCGGCAATTGAAACATTGAGGCCTGTGCCTGGAAATTCGTTCGTTATTCGTTGGATAGTGAGCCGCTACGGCGGCAATTGAAACAACTTGCCGGCTTCATCGAGCAACATTCCGCCAAGGTTGGATAGTGAGCCGCTACGGCGGCAATTGAAACGCGGTCGCTCAGCGTGCGCCGCGCCAGTTGGCCGTTGGATAGTGAGCCGCTACGGCGGCAATTGAAACCCCGGCGCGCCGCTCCCTTCGCTCTTTCGCGTGAGTTGGATAGTGAGCCGCTACGGCGGCAATTGAAACGCCCACGAACTCTTCCAGAAACTTGCCCTTGCGGCGGACGTTGGATAGTGAGCCGCTACGGCGGCAATTGAAACTCATCGGCTGTTTTCCGAATCAACGAGGACTCGGGGTTGGATAGTGAGCCGCTACGGCGGCAATTGAAACAGACGAATAACCGCTCTTCTTCGACTCGACGGGCAGCGTTGGATACTGAGCCGCTACGGCGGCAATTGAAACTGCACCTTCTTCTTTCTTCCCTGAATATAGGGAAAAGTTGGATAGTGAGCCGCTACGGCGGCAATTGAAACTCAATCTGCGTTTCATGTTTGCACCCTTCAAAAGGCGTTGGATAGTGAGCCGCTACGGCGGCAATTGAAACTGCTATATCCTGGCATCGGCCAGAAGGCGGTCTATCACGTTGGATAGTGAGCCGCTACGGCGGCAATTGAAACTTCTTGCCCGATATTTATTCGGGTTTCTCCTCTCTCTGTTGGATAGTGAGCCGCTACGGCGGCAATTGAAACAACTTTACGACCCTGAACCCCCCTACCAAATTAACGGTTGGATAGTGAGCCGCTACGGCGGCAATTGAAACGAAATCTCTGCGATCTGGAACGCCGCCTTCTCCGAGTTGGACAGTGAGCCGCTATGGCGGCATTGGCTGGAGGTCTGAGACATGGGTCGTATACGGGTCTTTGCCCTGGCAAGAGCGCTTGGTGTAGAAAGCGCCGAGATCGTGAAGAGATGCCAACGTGCGGGCCTGAACGTTCAGAGCCACATGGCGCTGATTTCCGCCGAGACAGCGGCAATCATCCGGGGATGGTTCGCGGAGGCCGAAGACTGTGCCTCGTGGGCGAAACGGCCGAAGAAATAAGTGATTCTTCTTGACACCGGTCACGTGGGATGGAGAATGGTGACAGGACCGGGCGACCGCTGCTTGGATGGGCACGGTCCGGGACATAGGGAGCATCGAGGCGTGCGGTTGGTTGGAGGCGTCAATGGATCGAGTGGTACAGGCTCTGCACACCGCTTTCGAGCAACATCGAGGGCAGACGCGTAAGCACAGCAAGATTCCCTATACTGTTCACGTGCTTGATGTCGCCCGACTTTTGCTCTCGGAACCGGATGCCTCGGAGGATGTCGTGGTGGCCGGTATACTCCACGACACCTTGGAGGATACGCCGTACTCGGCCTGGCAGATGGAGAAGGAATTCGGCCCAGCCGTTCGGGGCCTGGTCGAGTTTGCCACGGAGCCGCAGAAGGACCGAGCGACCTCCATGGCGGAAAAACGCCGCACCTGGAAATCGAGAAAGGAGCACACGATCATGGCCGCCAGGGTTGCCAGTACCGATCAGCTTCTGGTGCTGTTGGCCGACAAGCTCTCCAACCTCCAATCGCTCGAGGTGGATCTGGCGACACAAGGCGACGAGGTGTGGGACCACTTCAATGCCCCGAGGCTGGATATCGCGTGGTACTACACGACTCTACGGGACATTTTTGGGGACAAGCTAGCCGCCACGCGGATCTTCCGAAGATACGATGTGCTGGTCGATGAGGTCTTCGGTCCGGTGGGCCGATAGGGTGTCCTTGCCACCACTCGAGAAGCCAGCACGCCGACAACATGGGAGGCAGCAATTGTGACAGGACAAACAGATGACTGTCGGCCAGTGTCCGTTGAACTCAATCCCTGGCGTGCGCAAGAGGAAATGGGGCCGTGGGCGCAAGTCGTCACACAGATGCCCAGTGGTGGCGCAACATGGGCACGATGGGTCCCGTTCAAATTGGTTTCATCTAAAGGGGCCGAGGATACGGTTGGCCGGCTGGCCAAGGCATGGTGTATGACAGATCCAGTCGTAAGGTCATGTGCAGTTGGCGCTGCACATCTGCTGTCCACCGGACTGAGTTTGTCTGGGCTCACCGACAGTACGATGAGACGCCACCTTGCAGTGACGCGGCTTACTTGCCACCACACCTTGGCTGCGGCCAATTCCTGGCCGTGAAGAGGATCTTATGCTCATTGCGGGTGATCTTTCTGGTATTCAGGACTATGTCCTAGTACCACAACGCTACGATTTGTCCCTCGGTTTGACATAAGCTACGCTAGAACAGGAGGTTATGAAAATGTCACCCCGTAGCCTTATTGGCGTTAAGGCGCCGAAGTGACATTCCCGTATCTCATTGTTTCATAATGACTTACGACTACTGCGGTCCCACAAGATAGCGTTGTAGTACTAGGCGTGGCCACCGAAGGCGGTGGCCAGGCTCGTCGCTTGCGTGCCCGGTCCTTCTTCATTCAGACGTTGGCTGAAGCGGCACTTGTACGTATCCTTCGTATAAGCGGCCAGACAAAAGTGCATTTTTGTGCAGCCGGCAAGTTTGTGGTCGAAAGCCGTGATTTGCCCCATGATGCTGTAGATGCTATTCAACGGGAACGCATCGAGATAGGTCTTTGGCTCCTGCGCGCAACAGGAGGACAGGTCCGATTCTCTCTGGTATGGCACCAGGAAGGGAAAGGTGCGGTTGCGGACTACACTGAACTGATGCAACTGCTGCAAAGGGAGAAGCTCAGACCTTGGACTCATGAGGTGGTACAAGGTGGCAGATGGGATCCGTCGCGGCTCATGCTTGATCCGATGGATACACCGTGCCAAATCTGCAGGCAGGCTAAGGCCGAGTGCGATCAGATTAGTCCGGAGGGTGAACACAAGAGAGTCTGCCACCGCTGCTCCGAAGATTATCAACTCGGTCGCATTCTTCCATCCGCCAAGTGGATGTCATTTCATTCTGAACCAGGCAGCTTCCATGTGGCTGGTTTAGGTATGGAACTTCAAGCCGACGGTCCACCCAGTCCATCAGGTGAGATTCTTGCGGTGGCCAACTTGGAGCAGCCCGAGGCGGGTCCTGGAGCCTTGGCCGGTAGTGTCTTTTTCATCAAGCGTCATCTGGCGGCGCACGTGCCGTATGGTCCCGACGGCCAACCTTTGTCATTCGCTGAACTGGCTGAACTGTCCACGGGCGACAAGTTGCTGGGGGTGATCAAGGCGGATGGCGATCGCATGGGCTGTCATTTTAGCCGGCTTCTCCAGGAAAGTGGCTGGGACGGGCTGTCGCAGGGGGCGCAAGCTATAGACGGATTCTTCGGCGGACTTCTCAATCGGGAAATGGCGCGTCCCAGGAGCCCCTGGAACAGTCTGTACACGGTTTTCTCTGGGGGCGACGATCTCCTGCTCGTCGGTCCCTGGGACATAGGGCTCGATTTCGTAGGCCACGTCCGGGAGCTTTTTGTCCGTGAGTTCTCACCGCATGATCTGACTCTCAGTGCGGGCATTGCCCTCATCAAACCGACATGGCCGATCAGGGCCGCTGTGGAGCAGGCTGAGGAATTGTTGGAGCAGGCAAAAGACGCCGGACGTGATCGCATAGCGGCATTGGGGCAGGTATGGCAATGGGACTCACACGCCGCAATCTTGCAGGCAGGCCGTCGTGTCACAAGCTGGGTGAATGACGGTGCCATCCGACGTAGCTGGTTGCACACACTCCTTGAACTGACGGAATTGCGCCTGGATATCGACAAACCCACCCATGAGTGTCTCCGTGCTACGAGTCGCTTGGCGTATCACGTCGCACGCAATTGGCCCGCAGCCCACGATAGAGATGAGACGAGAAGAGCCGCGCGTTCTTGGGCGGACGATCTCGTAAAGCAGTTCGATCAGATCAATACCGGTGCAGATACCGACATACGATTACTCCCGGCGACACTACGGTATGCCTTGATAGCTACACGAAGAGACCTCGACGAATGAGGTAGAAAGGACACGGCGAACATGACCACACATCGTCCTGCTCCATACTCTCCCTACAACGACCATAGTCGGCAGTCCGCGGGAGGCATGCGAGACGACAACCGCAGATGTTCGATGGCCGACATTTGGAGTGGATATCTCGACGGCGGCTATTTTGATCCGGGGGGCAACCTGCGTCCGGATTATGTGACGCGAGATAGGATTATGCCGGTGGTCCAACAACTGGCCCGCGAGAATCTCACGGCACATCAGATGCGGCGATTCTTTCAACACTGCCGTGCCCTTGAGGCTGCCTTGCTTCGGGCTAAGCCCGATTCGTCTTGGCCGCAACAGCGGACCAACTTGATGCGTTTGGACGTCGCTGCTCAAGACGCGTTCGGAAAGTCGCCACCGAAGATCCCCTCACTCTTCCACGATTTCATACGACGCAATGTAGGAGCCACCAAGACGGAGAAAGACTTTCTACAGGGCTTTCTTCCCCACTTTGAGGCTCTGGTCGGTTTTAGCAGCGGCGTGCTCAAAGAGAGTGAAAGGAGATAGCCCATGAAGAAGCTGAGAAGCCACATGATCACAGGCAGTATTGTCCTGAAAACGGGCCTGCGCATTGGTGGCAGCGACGATCTGCTGCAAATTGGCGGTACGGATCTGACCTGCATCAAGCATTCAGTGACATTGCAGCCCTATATACCTGGCTCTTCACTGAAGGGAAAGCTGCGGTGCGAGTTGGAACGTTGCCACGGTTTGTTCAGTGGGCGCGATGGCAACGAACCCTACAGTGCCATGAAGCCTAATACAGACCGACAAATCCGAAAGCCGTTTATTTCCAAGACGGTTGAGGAACTATTGCCACACGAGTACCTTGTCGCGGCTGTATTTGGACCTCACAAGAATGCCGAGCATGCTTTGGGCCCCACTCGCATCATTGTCCGAGACGCCGGCCTTCGATCCGGAGGGGAAATTGAGACCAAAACCGAGAACATCATCGACCGCAAGGTCGGCACGGCTCAACATCCACGCAAAGTTGAACGAGTAGTTGCCGGGTCGAGGTTTGCTTTGGAGATTGTCCTGCACGAATGGGATATTGATGGGCAATGTTCCTACAGCGGTAAGAGCGGAGGTGAAGCGCTCGTGGAGTTTGTCAAGCATGGGCTGCGCGAAGTACGCAACACCGGTTTGGGGTCGGGCGTCAGCCGTGGCTCCGGACAGGTTGACTTCGAAGAACTCAAGTGGAACGGAGAGGCTTTCTCCTTATGAATCTGTACCGGCTAAGGCTCAGCATCTGTTCCCCTTGGCTCACACCATGGCAGTCGGATACGTTTTCGGGCCTGTTGTGTTGGGTCCTGGCAAGAACGGAGGGGGGCGGAGTTCTCGAACGTGAAGTCCTCGAACCAGCGAGGCATGGACAACCGGTCTTTGTTGCGTCGGATGCTTTCCCGGCTGATATGCTTCCCGTTCCTGCTGCCTTGCGGATGAGGTCTTGGCCGGAAGACCAGCGACGGCCGGTGAAGCACGCACGATGGCTTTCCGTCGCGGACTTTCGGCTCTTCCAAGAAAGCAAACTGCCTGCGGTGGAGCATCTGTTGCCGGATGAGCGTGTGCACGATAGCCATTTCGGGCTCCGCAATAGGCTCAATCGTGTCAGCGGCACCACGGGTGGAGCTGGGGAGGGCGGTCTGTTTTCTGTGAAGGAGACCTATTTCGCACGAGACAGAGTCAGAGAGAGGTGTAACCCTGCTCATTTGAACGAAGTCGCCATATACATTCGTGTGGCGGATGGCTACAAGACTAAGTTTATGGATCTTGTGCACGAGCTATCGTATGTAGGGTTCGGTGCGGACGTTTCTGTGGGCAAAGGTCAATTCAAGGTCGTCTCGGAAGACTTGGAACCAGCAGAGGAATTTGACAGCATCCCGAATGCGAATGCGTGTATCGTACTCTCGACGTTTCAGCCAGGCCCTGATGATCCCACGGATGGCGTTTGGGAGGCCTTCGTCAAGTATGGCAAGATGGGGCCGGACTTTGGACTGGAGAATATCTTTAAGCGCCCCGCAGTCATGTTTCGAAGTGGTGCTTGTTTTCGTAGGGTGGTGTCAGCTATCGGGGTCGGTCGATGTATTCCGATGCCCGAACTATTGGCACCAGATGCCTGTGCTCAATTACGCGCAAAGGCGGTATCGATCATACACTTGGCCTTGGGATTGGCTGTCCCCTTTTGCTGGACCGGGATTTGAAGGGAACATCACGTGGGAACTTGAGCCTGACCGCTATCCTCCACTGCACGGCGGTGAGGTTCTGGTCCAAAGACGCAAAGGCACTCTCGCGCGGCACGGCGACTTGGCTTGACACGGTGACGTGGGGACAGAGAATAACGACACGACCGGGCGACTGCAGCCTGGATGGGCACGGCCCGGGACATAGGGAGTATCCAGTTCGTGGGGAAGGGCGGCAGGCCGGATCGATGAAGGCCGGCCCGGAAACACGGCCGAAGAAGCCCGCCAAGGGCGGGTTACGGAAAGGGTCTATCGAAAGAGCGGATTCGGCATGAAAGACGGACATCTCCAAGTTCTTGTCATTGCGGAGGTTACAGCCGGCCCCGCATTTCTGGGCCACCAGGACGTTGGATAGTGAGCCGCTACGGCGGCAATTGAGATTAACAGAGTTTTGCGCCTTCGGCTCGGAGCTTCTTGAGTGGGCCGCGGCGGTGTGGGCGGTATGCGCCTGGAAGAACTGACTGCGGCCAAGACTTCTTCTGTGGGTGACCTGGTGCAAGAGAGACTTGCTTCGTTCCGTCAGTCGCTGCCCAGAAAATCTTTGCTTTCAACTTGACAGACCCGGTTTCGGAGTTATCGTGTCACAGAGGCTTGGGTGGATTGGTATGAAGCGGCGCCCGCCGGGGCGCTGTCGAAGCGTCGAGTTGTAGCACCCTTTTGAGCCGCACGTCACGGCATGAAGGACATCCACAGTTCTGCGGCGTTCGTGTGGCGTCAGATTTCGCAGTCACGGAAGGGACTCTTTCATGGCGGCACCCTGCTCAGGTTATCCGAATGAACGGTCGCTGGCACAGGGCCTGCTGGCGGCAGACCAGCCAGAGCGCGAGCGGGCATGGAGGTGTTTCGACGAACGCTGCCGGAAGGGGCTCTTGTACCAGGCGAGGGAGATGATCGCCCGCACCCCCGTTCTGAGATCCCGGACCAGCGAAGAGGATCTCGTGCAGGGTTTTCTGGCGGACAAGGTCATGCCGAACCGGGAGACGTTCTTTGACAAAGTGGCTCGGGGGGACAAGCAAGGGTTTCTCTCGCTGCTCAAGAAGAGCTTCACAAACTATGCCATTGATATGGCACGACGCCGCGAGCCTGCCATTGTACACGATGACCCTGCCTTGGAAGATGACGGCGAGGGTCGCGGCACACTTTGGGTCAGTGGTATCGGAGCCGGTGAAGTAACAGCGGAGCCAGAGCGCCACTACCAGCGACTGCTATCGATCATCCATCACCACCATGCCTCCTTCAAGAGCCCTGCACACTATCTGGCGGTGCTGCTCGCCGAGCGAGTTCGTCTCGTCAAGGTTCTTGGCGAAGCCCCGGTTGACCTCAGCGAATACGGGATTGAGCCGATGGAGTGGGTCGAGGCCTTGGTGTGCTGGCCTGCGGCCGTCGGTCAGACAGGATTCGATTCGTGCGGGCTGACCCTGGACGCCGTCTGGGAGGCTTTGCGCCCGCGCATGCAGCGCTTCGATACGCCTAAGAGGAAAGAATTGGCACAGATGCTCGGCGTCAATGCGAATACGTTGGATCAATGGGTTTCGCGAGGCCGAAAAGTGCTCTGGGACGGGGCGCTGTACGATGAGATCGTCGCTTTGGCGCCCTACTGGTTTTCACGGGGGACGCCATGGGCCTGAAACTTGCCACCTACGCAGGGGCTCTCGCGAATCCAAGAGAGATTCGCGTGTTCGGCGACTGGGTCGCTGCCTGCGCTCACCTGTGCGATCATGTGCTCACGATGCCGGAGGCAGCAGCCTGGGCTGAGGTCCTGGGCGAGGAAGCCGCGGCCGTTATTCTGAGCAATGCCGGGTTCCGATTGGCGAAAGCTGTCTGGGCGGAGGGAAACGAGGGTGAAGCGGCGGAGGCTCTCTACAAAATGTACAGCGATGCGCTCTGCAAGGCACTGGACTCGGCCGCGAGGACCGGCTGGCATTGGGCCGACCGCTGGGATACTGATGCCCAGAAAGCTCTCGGCGTTTCCGGCGTGCTTGTGCTTTTCGATGCTCACAAGGTCCGGTCCGCGATGTTGCCCGGCTGGGGTTGTCCACTACGTACCAGCAGAGCGAAAGGCATTTCTTCCGTTGGGCAGCGCCGTCGTAATCCACTGCCTCGTCAGGGTGAGGACGATAAGGAGGCCATTTCAAGTGTTGTAACGGGCTGGGGGATGAGGAGGAAGCCGGACCGGTTCGACCCGAAGGCCAAGCCCGCACCCGAAACAGAAGCTCTGAAACGATTCCGGATATTCCGTAAGTGCGCCCAGTCTGTCAGAGCCGAGCTTCTCGAAGCGTATTACTCGACAGAAGGCAAGTTGGACGCGTCGAGTGGCGAAGGCCTGAGGGGGGCCATTGCCGACTTCGCAACATGGACGCGCCTTGTCGGTGAAGGATGATATGGTGCCATATGGTTCCATTTGACGACAAACTGAGATGCCGGGCTGTCGAGTATGTGACAGGCGGGATTCCCGCACTCCTGTCCTCTTGGGAACATACAAAAGGACTTCGTGAAGCCCAGCCGGATCTGGCGGCCGATGATGCCGTGGATATCCTGGCCGCTTGGGCTCATCTGCAACGGTTCGTGCCGGAGCACGTCCCAAGGGATGTTCGCGAGAGCATCAGCACCATCGTGGATCAGGATGGGGCGCTCATGGCCGGTTTGATCGGTGAAGCCCTCGATCCATCCGGGTGGCTGGAGGCGGCGGAAGCTCTCGAGAATGCGACGGATGAGACCTTTTGTGATGTCCCGGCGATCAGCAGTGCTGCCCTCGAGTTGTTCTGCCAGTTGGATACGGCGGATCTTGCGATCTGGGCGGCGGAGAGGCTGGGCCAAGGGGACAAGGTCTCTGAACTGCGCGAAGAGATAGGAAGATGTTGGGGCTGCTTTCTGATGATGTCCGGCATCTTTGCCCCGGCGGCGGGCTACGCCAAGGCCATGCTCCACGCCC
>VGYL01000006.1 GCA_016872975.1 Planctomycetota bacterium | reverse complement strand
CAGGGATAAGAAAATCTGGAAGCTCGGTTGCGTAAAAACGCTGCGCAATTCCCATAGCAACGCCGTGAACGATGAGGTACATTCCATGTTCGGCCTCCCTGCAATTGGGACCTTGGGATTTTTCGAATGCATCCCTGTTGTCCTAATTTTCGGCATGGAGGCCGACTTTTCTTTTTCCGCAAACTACCCCTCAAAAAGGGCGAAACTTGAACTAAGGCGGTGGATAACTCCGGATGTCTGAACGTAAAACCGGCCTCCCTCAACCGCCTGGGAACTGTCTTCTGACTGGCCAGGAGCGTCTCCTCGGCCATTGAGCCCAGCGCCAGTCGCAGCACAAAGGCCGGAACGACGGTCCAGGCCGGCCGGCGCAGGACCTGCCCCAACGTATGGCTGAATTGCCGCATCGTGACCGGGTTCGGCGCGGTGAGATTGAAGGCCCCGGTGAGGGTGGGGTTCTCAATGAGAAACCGGATCGCCCGAACCTCGTCCTCCAAACTGATCCAGGAAAGCCACTGTCGGCCATTGCCGACGGACCCTCCTATGAAGAACCGGTACGGCATGACAAAGCGCGGCAGGACCCCGCCCGCCCGGTCCAGCACCAAACCCGAGCGGAGCACCACACACCGAACGCCGGACCGTTCGACCTGGGCGGCCACCGATTCCATCCGGCGGCAAACGTCCGCCAGGAAACCGCCGCCCATCGTTGCGTCCTCATCGAGCAACTCATCGCCCCGGGAACCATAGTAACCCACGCCCGATGCCTGGATGACCACCGCGGGTCTGAATCTGGCCCCGCCGACCGCGTCGACGATGGCCCCTGCGCTACTGGTTCGGCTTTGCAGGATGCTGCTCTTCCGCGCCGGCGTCCACCGCCCGGCAGCCAAGTTCTCCCCGGCCAAGTTGATGATCGCCTGCGCGCCCTGGATCTCTCGGGCCCAGACGCCCGCGGTCCGCGCATCCCACTCCATCACCCGGACGCATGGACCCAGCGCACCGGTAGCTCTCACTGCGTCCCGCGACAAGGCGATGAGCTCATAGTCGCCTTGAAGCGCCCGGCACAGCGACCGACCGAGAAACCCCGTCGCTCCTGCGATAATTACACGCTTGGCCATATCCTGCACCCACTGATCTCCCGCCCTCGGTGCACCGAGCGTGGCGGAAGCACCGAAGTTATACAATTCCGCCGGCCCCCGGTTCATCGCCGCAGCCTGCGATCCGACCACCCTGCCCGCCGATCCGTGGATTTGGACGATGCCGCACACGCCCTCCAGACCATCATGTCGAGCCCGGTACCTGGGGCCCTATCCGGGCAGGATCGTCGCGCCGATCCCATCCGGGGCACAAATGCTTGCCTTGGATGGCGTGGCCAAATGGGAATTCGGAGCCCGGCGATGACCTTATTATAGGACAATACCTCTCGCACCGCACGCCAAACTTGTAATCAAGACCGAAGTCGGATATAATATGGCCATGCTGCTGCTTCAATCAGTCGTCATTCTGGCACTGCTCTCGGTGCTGTACGTCTGCCTGCGACAATCCAACGGGGATTGACGGTTGGATTACCCTCTCGGTTCACATGTTCCTCGGACCTTATCTGCCCCCGGCGTGCGGCGGTTCCGCGCCACTCCCCTGCCCTTCGGAGGAGCTGTTTTTGCGCAGAATCCTGTCGCGGAGCTTCCGACGCAACCACTTCCTCACGTTCCGCAGCCGTTGACGGACGTATGTGCCGGTATCCCGCACTTCGATCTCGGCCTCGATGTCGATCTCGGGCGAGACAAAAGCCCTGAAGTCAATCTGCGGCAGGCATCTCCGCCCTCTGCTCTCGGGTCGGCGGGTTTGCCCTTCGAAGCGCGCCGCCTTCCTTCGTCTTCTGCTCCGGACGGCCTTCAGCACGAAGCCGGGAATGTCCGCGGTATCCAGGATCACAACTCCGGTCCGCGGGTCGTAGAGGCACAGTCGCCGACAGGTCGCTTTGACAGAGCGGGCCTCGAGGCCCAGGGCCAATCGGCAGGCACAATCCGGGTTGGGAATGGACAGACAGACCGTGCCGCGGTCGACCGCCGCTGTCCAGAACGTCCACACGGGGGGAGCCCCGGAGTCCTCCCCGGCCGGAAGCCGCACGGTCCACCACAGGCCCGGGCCATCCTCGTCCAACGCTGCCATGCCTTCGGAGAGAAACAGCATGCGCAGCAGGCGGGGATTGCCGCTGAGCAGCGAATCTCTCGCCTGGCCGTCCCGCAGCAATTCATGCAGCTTGCGGAACCCCAGCAGCCGCAGCGCCTGGTGCGGCAGGGTCGTAGCCAAGCGGCCCAACACGTAACAACGCCGGGCCGGACTGTCTTCCCGCAGCAGCGGCGCCAACTCGGGAAATACGGTCGGCAACTGCTCCAATCCGTCCGTGGAGAAGAACCGATCGTAGACCTGCTGACACTCCACGATCGCACGGGAGCTGGTGGCGGGCCCCGGCGCACTGAGATTGCGCGCGCCCGCCAGCAGCCGCATCGCGGTCAGAGGCTCGGGAATGACATGAAGATCCCACTTCAGACCCAGGCGAATCCACAAATCCAGATCGCCCACCTGAATCAACAGCGGGTTGAATCCGCCGACTTCGTGGAAGCACGCACGCCGAACCATCGCACTGGAAATGCACAGGCAGTTGCCCGTCAGGAAGAACCGCCGCAGCCACTGCAGCCGGCTCTGGTTGTCCACGGCAAACACCCTTTCCAGGCTGTGCCCGGCCAATCGCCGGCCGTGTTGGTCGATGCACTGGACGTGGGTGAAGACCGCGGCGACTTGCGGATTGCTCTCGAGCACTTCGATCTGCTGCTGCAGCTTCCCGGGCAAAAACAGATCGTCGGAATTCAGGAAAGCGAGATAGTCGCCCCGCGCCTGCGCGGCGGCGTAGTTGCGCATGTGGTGTTCTCGATTGATCCGAAACGGGAACACCCGGAGGCGGGCATCCGCCGCGTAGGACGCCAGAACCTCGAGGGTGTGGTCGGTGGAGGCATCATCGGCCACCAGCAACTCCCACGCCGCAAACTCCTGGCGCTGCACGCTCTCGATGGCGGCTCCCACGTGGGCGGCGTGATTGTAGGAGGCCATGAGGATCGAAACGATCGGCTCACTCACACCCATGGTCCAGGCTCAATAGCGAGGAAACGGCGCTGCGCAACTCGTTCGTGATGCGACTGCCGCGACGCAGGAAACTCGAAAACTGCGACAGGGAGATCCAGCGATGGAATGGACCCTCCCACTCCGTCTGCACCGGGCCGACCCAGACCACCCGGTACTCGCTGATGCACTGGTCAAAGCGCCCCCCCTCCTCGGAATTCTCGAAGTGAGCCACCGTCCTGCCGGAGGCATCCGCCAGGCGCAGATACCGCTGCTCCTGGGGACTGGCTCGGTCGCAGGACTCCGCTTGGACGGTGGTCGTCAACTCAAAGCCGTCCCGGTTGCCCGCTTCGAGAACGCCCTGCAGCAACAAATGGAGCGTGCCCTTCCAGTCGCCCAGCAACAGCACGGCACACGCGCGGGTCCTCGATCCGGCGATCGGCTGGTCCCATTGGGTCACTTCCCTGCCGACGCAGTCCACCGCGACCTGATAGATCATCAGGGAAGGGTCGTCCGGGGAGGAGATCTCCCAATCCCGGCAGCGCCAGGGCGCCTCCAGACTCCGCAGCGCGATGATCTGCGTATCCGTTTTCCACGTCCGGTTCAGCGTCTCGAGCCACTCTTCGATGGCATCCGTCGCATGCACCGCCTGCGCGGATGTCAAGGAGTCCGCGAGCCGGGCCGCCCAGGCGTGCTTGCCGGCCAGGCACTCCCGCAAAGCGGACGGATCGGTGAACAGCCAGCAGGCCAGCACCGAGCGGGCATCGGTATTGACGAGATGACTGTCGCCCAGCAACGCCAGCAGCGCGCCGGCCCGCAGCCAGCGGAAACGGGCATCCAACTCTTCCACGCGCCGCGGCAACCGAACCACGCGGTTACAGTTGCGTTTGGCCAGAAACCGACTGTTCTGTTCCGATTGCAGTTGATCGCAGAGCGGCGACTCGACCGATTGCGCCAGGCTCAGATAGGGCGTATCCGCTCCGCCGTGCACGACCTCGTAATTGCTCCGGGTGGCCTGGACCGTCGGCGCCAATTGCGCGCCATTGACGTTGCCGGGCTCGACTTTCGCATGCCCCAGAATCCACCATGCGCCGTTCTCGCGACAGACCAGAAAACACAGCAGGCCGATCTCCGACTGGTCGATGATGGGTTGCGTCCGGGGCGTGCCCTGGGCCAATGAGACATAGCGCACTCCGACAACGTTGAAGAACCGCCCGGTGGTGTGCGTCAGAAATCCGCGGGCGTCCCATTGCCACTGCCGGGATTGGCGAAATCCGATACGCCGGACATGCAGCCGCGACTGGAAGTACTGCTCCTTCAACCAGTCACGCAGTTCCCGCAATGGCTTGGGCCTGTCATCTCTCCGTCGTTCGGGAATCCGGGAAAAGTCCGCCATGTCGGAAGTAGAATGCGCGGGCTTTTCGGGCTGCAGGCCATGTAATGATTTCACAGCAGTCCTTTCTGTTCTCGGGAGATCCAAAGACCCCAACCACAGCACTCGTGTCGACAGGAGCCCATTCGGGATCCTGCCTGGGCATCGTACCGCGGCGCCCCCGTGCGGGCAATACATTCTTATCCGCCCGCGGATCTCTCCAGAGTTCGGACGGGAATCACGATGCGGCCAGGAGGATTGGAATAATGGGTGGCGTGGAGTATCGCCTTTCCCCATCATTCCAATATTCCATTATTCCATCATCGCCACGAACTGATCAAACAGATACTGTGAGTCGTGCGGGCCCGGCGCGGCCTCGGGATGGTATTGGACCGAGAAGGCTCTCTGCTTCTCGGCGCGAATCCCTTCGCACGTGTGGTCGTTCAGATTGAGGTGGGTCATTTCGACATCCAGATGCCGGAGCGAGTCGAGGTCCACGCAGAAGCCGTGGTTCTGGCTGGTGATCTCGATCTTGCCGGTGTCGAGGTTCTTGACCGGATGGTTGGCGCCGCGATGGCCGAACTTGAGCTTATAAGTGCGGCCGCCCAGGGCCAGGCCCAGGATCTGGTGGCCCAGGCAGATGCCGAAGATGGGCACTTGGCCGAGCAGGGCCTTGACGGTGTCGATGGCACAGGTGACCGCCGCGGGATCGCCCGGGCCGTTGCTGAGGAACACGCCGTCAGGTTGGCGGGCCAGGACTTCGGCGGCGGTCGTCCGGGCCGGCACGACCGTGACCTGGCAGCCGTGGGAGACCAACAGCCGCAGGATGTTGTGCTTGATGCCGAAATCGAAGGCCACAACCTTGTACTTCGCCAGCGGCGCGGCGGTCTCACGTAGGGTGGGGCTTGCCCCACCGATCCGCTGGTGGTGGGGCAAGCCGGGACCCCAATCGCGATGAATCGCGATTGGGAACCCTACCCACCCTACCGGCGGCGTCCGGTTCGGGTTCAGAACGTCCACCACGCCCTCCTGCCATTCATACGCTTCATCGACGGTCACGTCCTTGACGAGATCCCGGCCGACGAGTCCCGGATACTCCGCCAGCGTGTCCGCCAGCTTCTTCGGGTCCGTCTCGATCGAGGAAATAATGCCGCGCATGGCGCCCTCCGTGCGGATGTGACGGACGAGCCGGCGCGTATCGATGCCTTCGATGCCGACGACGCCGCTGTTCTGGAGATAGTCATCGAGCGTGGCCCCGTTGCGCCAGTTGCTCGGACAGGTGCAGTTCTCCTTGACGACGAACCCGGCGACACAGAGCTTGCGCGACTCCCAATCCTCGGGATTCGTGCCGTAGTTGCCGATCAGCGGGTACGTCATCGTGACGATCTGTTCGTGATACGAGGGATCCGTCAGGATTTCCTGGTACCCGGCCATGCTCGTATTGAACACGACCTCGCCGCACCGCTGGCCCCGGGCGCCGAATGCCCGCCCATCGAACTGAGTACCGTCTTCGAGTAGTAGAACTGCCTTCACGATACCTTCCTTCTCGTCGCTCATGTCATTGCGAGGAGCGCAGCGACGAAGCAATCTCGACTCCCAGCGCAGGAGATTGCTTCGCTGCGCTCGCAATGACATGCCGGCGAGCAGCGACGCTCGCCCATCTTATCGATAATAAAGCTGGATCGGTTTCACGGTGATCTTGTTCGCCTTGAGGGTCTCAATGGCGGTGACGACGGCGACGGCGCCGCGCATGGTCGTGACGTACGGGACCTGCCGGTCCACGGCGGTCCGCCGGATGGCGAAGGAATCGACGATCGACTGCTTGCCCACCACCGTGTTGACGATCAGATCGACCTGCTTGTTGATCACCGCATCGACGATATTCGGCCGGCCCTCGGTCATCTTCAGGGCGAATTCCGAGGGGATGTTGTTCTTGATGAACTCGAGGCAGGTGCCCCGGGTGGCGATGATCTTGAAGCCCAGGGCGCGGAGCCGCCGGGCCAGATCGACCGCCTTGGCCTTGTCGGCGTCCTTGACGCTGAACAGCACGCTGCCGGTCAGGGGCAGGCTGTTGCCCGCCGCGATCTGCGATTTCGCGTACGCGGTGCCGAACGTGTCCGAGATCCCCATGACTTCGCCCGTCGAGAGCATCTCGGGTCCGAGCAGCACATCGGTGCCCGGGAACTTCAGGAAGGGGAACACCGCCTCCTTCACCGCATAGTGGCTCGGCACGATCTCCTCGGTAAAACCCAGCTCTTCCAGGCTCATCCCCGTCATGACCTTGGCCGCCAGCTTCGCCAGCGGCACACCGATGGCCTTGCTCACGAACGGGACGGTCCGGGACGCACGGGGATTGACCTCCAGAATGTAGATCCGGTCGTCCTTGATGGCGTACTGGATGTTCATCAGTCCGCGGACCTGCAGGTGCCGGCCCAGGAGCTTCGTTTGCCGCGTGACCTCGGCGATGATCTCGGGCTTGAGATTGACGGGCGGGATCGAGCAGGCGCTGTCGCCGGAATGGACGCCGGCCTCCTCGATGTGCTCCATGATGCCGCCGATCACCACGCGCTGCTCGTCGCAGATCGCGTCGACATCGAGCTCGGTCGCGTCGCCCAGGAATTTGTCAATGAGGATCGGATGCTCGCCGGAGACGTCGATGGCCTCCTGCACACACGCCTGGAGACTGGCCTCATCGTGGACCACCCGCATGGCACGGCCGCCCAGGACGAAGGAGGGGCGGATCAGTAGGGGAAAGCCCAGCTCCCGGGCGATTCGAAGCGTCTCGTCGTAGCCGCTCGCGGTGCCGCTTTCCGGCTGGAGCAGACCCAGCTTGCTGACCAGGCGGTTGAACCGCGCGCGGTCCTCGGCCAAATCGATGCTGTCGGGCGAGGTGCCGATGATCTTGACGCCCGCCTTCTCCAGGGGAACCGCCAGCTTCAGCGGGGTCTGGCCGCCGAACTGGACGATGACACCGTCGGGCTTTTCCTTCTCCACGACGGACATCACGTCCTCGAACGTCAGCGGCTCGAAGTACAGCCGGTCCGAGGTGTCGTAGTCCGTGCTGACCGTCTCCGGATTGCAGTTGACCATGATGGATTCGATGCCGATCTCCCGCAGGGCCAGCGCCGCATGGCAACAGCAGTAGTCGAACTCGATGCCTTGGCCGATGCGGTTCGGCCCGCCGCCCAGGATGATCACCTTGCGCCGGTTCGTCGGGTTGGCCTCGCACTCGCTTTCGTAGGTCGAGTACAGGTACGGCGTGGTGGCCTCGAACTCCGCGCCGCACGTGTCCACCGTCTTGTAGACGCAGTCGATGCCGAGCGACTGGCGGTGCCGGCGCAAGTCCAACTCCGACACGCCCGCGACCGAGGCCAGGTACTTGTCGCTGAAGCCGTACTGCTTCGCCTGCTCCAGCAGGGCCTTCTCCGGCAGCGCCCCCTTGCGGGCCACGAGCTGCGCCTCCAGCTCGATGATGTCCTTGATATTGTTCAGGAACCACGGATCGATCTTGGTCAGCGCGAAGATCTCCGCCACGGGCATGTTCTGCCGCAGGGCCTCGGCGACGTACCAGAGCTTGTCCCAGCCGTTCTTGCGGAGCTTCTCCTTCAGTTGAATGGGCGAGAGCGTCTTGTCCACGCGCCGGTCGTCCAGGCTGTACCGGTCGATCTCCAGCGAGCGGATCGCCTTCTGCATCGCCTCCTTGAAGGTCCGGCCGATGGCCATCGCCTCGCCCACCGACTTCATCTGGATCGTCAGCTCGTTCGGCGTCTGCGGGAACTTCTCGAACGTGAACCGCGGCCACTTGACCACGCAGTAGTCGATGGTCGGCTCGAAGCACGCGGGGGTCTTCTTCGTGATGTCGTTGGGGATCTCGTCGAGGGTGTACCCGACCGCCAGCAGCGAGGCGATCTTGGCAATGGGAAAGCCCGTCGCCTTCGAGGCCAGGGCCGAGCTGCGCGAAACGCGCGGGTTCATCTCGATCACGTAGAGCTTGCCCGTCCCCGGATGGACGGCGAACTGGATGTTCGAGCCGCCGGTCTCGACGCCGATGGCCCGAATGATCTTCAGGGCCGCGTCGCGCATGATCTGATACTCTTTGTCCGTCAGGGTCTGCGCGGGGGCAACGGTGATGCTGTCGCCCGTGTGGATGCCCATCGGGTCGAGGTTCTCGATGGAGCAGACGATGACCACGTTGTCCTTGCGGTCCCGCATCACCTCCAGCTCGTATTCCTTCCACCCGATGACGGACTCCTCGATCAGGACCTCGTTCTTGGGACTGAGGCTCAGGCCCCAGTGAACGTACTTGTCATACTCCTCGGCGTTGTAGGCGATATTGCCGCCAGTGCCGCCCAGGGTGTACGACGGGCGGATGATGGCGGGAAAGCCGACGTACTCGAGAACCCGCTTGGCCTCCTCCCAGGTGTGGACACAGCCGCTCTTGGGCACCTCAAGGCCGAGATCGAGGATGGTCTTCTTGAAGAGATCGCGTTCCTCGGCCTTCTTGATGGCCCGCAGGTTGGCCCCGAGCAGCCGGACCTTGTACTTCTTCAGGACGCCGCTCTCCGCCAGGGCTACCGCGGTATTCAGGCCGGTCTGTCCGCCCAGCGTGGGCAACAGGCTGTCCGGCCTCTCCCGGCGAATCACCTTCTCGACCACCGCCGGCGTGATCGGCTCGATGTAGGTCCGGTCGGCCAGTTCCGGGTCGGTCATGATCGTTGCCGGATTGCTGTTGACCAGAACGACCTTGTACCCTTCCTTGCGGAGGGCCTTACAGGCCTGGGTTCCCGAATAGTCGAACTCGCAGGCCTGACCGATGATGATCGGCCCGGACCCGATGATCAGGATCTTGCGGATGTCCTTGCGTTTCGGCATACGTCCTTCTTACTCTGCTAGTTATGTCATTGCGAGTCGCGAAGCCGCTGCGCGGCGGGTAGGAGAAAGAAACCCACCGCATCCAGGGTGGGGGCCCGTGCCATGCCTACGCCTCGTAGGCATGTCTTTCGCCCCGGATGGGCATGTCTACGCAAAGCCGTAGACATGGCACCCAACGCCTCCAGTTTCTTAGGAGCAGCGCCGCGACGAAGCAATCTGCTCCCCGTTAGCCGCAGGACTTCCGAAACGCGGCTTGGGCGTTTCCATCCGGCTGTGCCTGTACAGCCACCGTCCCGGGTTGTTTTCCGTGCACGGTGTGAAGTCCACACCCGACCCGCTGCCTATGGCCTCCCGTGCTCTACGGCGCGGGCGGGCAGGGAGTTGGTTGCGTCGCTGGGGATTCCTGACGCAACCAGCGGTCCATGGCCGCCGCCGCTTCGCGCCCGCCGGCGATCGCCCGGACCACCAGCGAGGCGCCGCTGATTGTATCTCCGGCCGCGAAAACCCACGGCTCACTGGTCTGGTAACCGCCCACTATTACATTGCCTTTGGCGTCAAGTTGCAAGCCTAAATCGCGCACTAATCCGTCGTGCGTGACGTGCAGGAAGCCCAGAGCCAGAAAAACGAGGTCGGTCTTCAGCACGAATTCCGTGCCGGGCAGATCTTTCAGCTTCCAGTTGCCGTCGGGATGAGTCCATTCGACCTCACAGCCGTGCAACTCCTTGACGTTGCCGTTGTCGCCGGCGAAGGCCTTCGTCAGGACGGACCAGCGGCGCTCGCAGCTCTCCTCGTGGGAGGAGGACGTTCGCATGATCCGCGGCCATGTCGGCCAGGGCGTGTCCTGGGGCCGCGCCTCGGGCGGTTTGGGCAGGATCTCCAACTGATAGATTTTTTGCGCTCGCTGACGCCGGGCGGTCCCCACGCAGTCGCTGCCGGTATCGCCGCCGCCGAGAACGACGACCACTTTGTCCCGCGCATTGATCCTCGGCACGTCGTCCAGCGGCTCGGCGGCGCAAAGTCGGTTCTGGCCGGTCAGATAGTCCATGGCGAAGAAGATGTTGCCCCGGTCCCGGCCGGGCACGTTCACATCCCGCGGCTGGCGGGCCCCCATCGTCAGGCAGATGCAGTCGAACATCTTGCGGAGGTAGTGGGCGGAGATATCCTCGCCCACCAGCACGCCCGTCTGAAACTCGACGCCCTCCGCCCGGAGCTGGGCCAGGCGCCGGTCGATGATGGCCTTGCCCAGCTTGAAATCCGGGATGCCGTAACGGAGCATGCCGCCGGCCTGCTCGTCCTTCTCGAAGACGACGACGCTGTGCCCGGCCCGGGCCAGTTGCTGCGCCGCCGCCAGACCGGCGGGTCCGGAGCCGATGATGGCCACACGTTTGCCAGTCTGGCGCGCCGCCGGCAGCGGCCTGATCCACCCTTCCTGAAAACCGCGCTCGACGATCTGGTACTCGATGTGCCGGATCAGGACGGGCTCATCGCTGATCGCGAGCGTGCAGGACGACTCGCACGGCGCCGGACAGACCCGTCCGGTGATCTCCGGAAAGTTGTTCGTCTCGTGCAGAATCCGGCAGGCCCGCTCCCACTGGCCCTTGTACACCGCCTCGTTCATATCCGGGATGTTGTTGCCCACCGGGCAGCCGGCCCCATGGCAGAACGGAATCCCGCAGTCCATGCAGCGGGCCGCCTGCCGGCGGATCGCCTCCGGCGTCAGCGGCAGGTCGATCTCGTTGAAGTCGTGAATCCGCTCCTCGACCGGCCGATGCCCCACCGGTTGACGTTTGTGTTTCAGGAATCCCTTGATTTCACCCATGCTGCACCCCAAGTCGAACGATTGCGGTTGCGACGCTCATCGTGTCGCGGGCATCCTGCCCGCGTGTGTCGAAGGCGTCCCGCCTTCGAATCGAGGGCAAGATGCCCTCGACACGCGCGGGCGAGACGCCCGCGACACGAAAAACGAGCCGCGCCACCGCCCCGGGGGCGGAAGCACCAAATCCCAAATTCCAAATCCCAAACAAGACGCCCACGACAAAAGTCCCCGAATCGCATTTCGACCCGCGTTTCCGGGCCGGTATCGCGGATCGGTCCGCCTGATCCAGACTTCTGTCGCAGGCGTCAAACAAATCCAAAACGGAAGAAAACCCAAAATCCCAAACGGCTCCGCCATGCGGCGACAGCGTTTTGGTCATTGGGATTTTGGATTTGGGATTTGTTTGGGATTTGGAATTTGGTGCTTGGGCTTTCCTTGCGCCTGGACGATGGACGATCATCGGAACACCTCCTCCGTCGCCGGGGTGGTTTCCGTGTCGCGGTGCTCGACGGCCCGCATCCGTTCCAGGGCCTTGCGATAGTCGATCGGCATGACCTTGACGAACCGGCCGACCATGTCCGGCCAGGCCCGCAGCATGGACTTGGCCCGCTCGCTGCCGGTCCAGTGCAGATGCCGCTCGATCAGGTCGTACAGAATCGCCTGGTCCCGCTCCTGCCAAACCGTCTCCAACTCGACCATGTCGAGATTGCACAGGGTGTCGAACAACTGCATCTCGTCGAGCACGTAGGCCAGGCCGCCGCTCATGCCGGCGGCGAAATTGCAGCCGGTCTGACCGAGAATGACGACGGTGCCGCCGGTCATGTACTCGCAGCCGTGGTCGCCGACGCCCTCGACGACCGCGGTCACGCCGCTGTTGCGGACGGCGAAGCGCTCGCCGGCCATGCCGTTGATGAAGGCCTCGCCGCTGGTGCCGCCGTAGAGCAACGTGTTGCCGACGATGATGTTCTCATGGGCCGCGAAGGGCGCCTTTTCAGACGTCTGCACAACGATCCGGCCGCCCGAGAGCCCCTTGCCCAGATAGTCATTGCTGTCACCGATCAGGCGCAGGGTCACGCCGGGGACCAGAAACGCCCCGAAGCTCTGACCCGCCGAGCCGTGAAAGACGATTTCGAGCGTGCCCTCGGCCAGCCCCTTCGGGCCGTGCTGCTTGACGACGCGATTGCTGAGAATCGCCCCGACCGAGCGGTTGACATTGCGGATGGGCAGCTCGATCCGCACCGGCACGGTACTTGACTCGTTTGTAGTGTGCCCGTCAGGGCATATCGTAGCACGGGCGTCCCGCCCATGAGTAGCACGGGCATCCTGCCCGTGAGTAGCATGGGCATCCTGCCCATGAGTAGCGTGGGCGTCCCGCCCATGGAGATCAAGGGCAGCCACGGGCAAGATGCCCGTGGAACCCACGGCCGGGACGGCCGTGCTACTGGGTTCCCAAACGCGATGAATCGCGTTTGGGGTCCCACTCATGGGCGAGACGCCCATGCCACGGGAACGCCTTACGGCGTCACTACAAACCAAGCCTTCGGCCTTGACGCTGTCATCGGGAAGGGCGGTCCCTTCCAGCAAAGCAGCCGCCTTCTCCAGAATCTGCCAATCCAGGTGATCCGCGAGCTTGTCCGGCTGGCAGACGATGCAGCGGATCGCCCGGCCGTCGGACGTGTCCGGCTGATGGAAGATGGCGGAAAGGTCCAGACCCCTGGCCTTCCAGTGCGACAGGGCTTTGTGCATCCGCAGCCGATCCGACCGGCCGACCATGTCTTCCAGCGTGCGGAAGCCCAACTCCGCCATAAGCTGGCGGACTTCCTCGGCGACCAACAGCAGGAACCGCTGCAGGTACTCGGGCTTGCCCGCGAACCGGCGGCGCAGCTCCGGGTCCTGGGTCGCGATGCCAAAAGCGCAGGCCCCTTCATGGCACTTGCGCAGCAGCGTGCAGCCGAGCGTGACCAGGGCCGCGGTGCCGAAGCCGAACCGCTCGGCCCCGAGCAGCGCCCCCACCACCACGTCCCGGCCGGTCCGCATTTGCCCGTCCACCTGGACCCGGATGCGGTCGCGCAGGTTGTTCATGACGAGCACCTGCTGCGTCTCCGCCAGGCCGAGCTCCCAGGGGCAGCCCGCGTGCTTGATGGAGGACAGCGGACTGGCGCCAGTGCCGCCGTCGTGGCCGCTGATGAGGACCTCATCCGCATGGCCCTTGGCCACGCCGGCCGCGACGGTGCCCACACCGACTTCGGCCACCAGCTTGACCGAGACCGCCACGCCGGGATTGCTGCACTTGAGGTCGTAGATGAGCTGCGCCAGGTCCTCGATCGAGTAGATATCGTGGTGCGGCGGCGGCGAGATCAGCGTCACGCCCGGCGTCGAATAACGCAGTTGAGCAATCTCGGCGGTCACCTTGTGGCCGGGCAACTGGCCGCCTTCCCCCGGCTTGGCGCCCTGGGCGATCTTGATCTGGAGCTCCTTCGCGTTGGCCAGGTAGTGGGCGGTCACGCCGAAGCGGGCGCTGGCAACCTGCTTGATGCCACAGTTCTTGGAGTCGCCGTTCGACCCCGGTAGATAGCGCTGGGGGTCTTCGCCGCCCTCGCCGGTATTGCTCATGCCGCCCAGCCGGTTCATGGCGACCGCCAGGCACTCGTGGGCCTCCTTGCTGATGGAGCCGTGGCTCATCGCGCCGGTGCGGAACCGCCTGACGATCTCCTCGGCCGGCTCGACCTCCTCGAGCGGGATAGGCCGTCCGGGGACGAATTCAAACAGTCCCCGCAGGGTGCACAGGGCCTTGGACTGGTCGTTGATCGCCTGGGCGTAGGCCAGGTAGGAATTGCGGTCGTCGTTCTGGACCGCGTGCCGCAGCTTCGCCACGGTCGTCGGGTTCCACAGGTGCCGCTCGCCGGCATGTCGAAAATGATAATCGCCTCCGAATTCCAGGTCCAGCGCGTCCAGCGGGCGCTGCTGGAAGGCGGACCGGTGCCGCTGGAGCGTCTCGCGGGCGATCTCGTCCAGGCCGATGCCGCCGATGCGCGAGTTGGTGCCGGTGAAATAGGTCTGCACGACCGCGCGATCCAGCCCGATGGCCTCGAAGAGTTGGGCGCCCCAATAGCTGCGCAGGGTCGAGATACCCATCTTGCTCATGGTCTTGAGGATGCCCTTCTTGACCGCGGCGATGTAGTTATCGGCGATCTGCACGGGCTCGAGGTCCGCGGCGAGCTCGCCCTGCCGCTGGAGCTCGTCGAGCGACTCGAACGCCAGGTAGGGATTGATCGCGTTGGCCCCGTAGCCGCAGAGGAGACAAAAATGCATAACCTCGCGGGGCTCGCCGCTCTCGACGATCAGGCCCGCCTCGTGCCGCAGCCCCTTGTCCAGCAAAGCATGGTGAACCGCGGCCGTCGCCAGCAGCGACGGGATCGGCGCTCTCGACTCGGACACTTCGCGATCGCTCAAGATCACGAGCGTAGCGCCCTCGCGGATGGCCTTCTCGACCGAGGCAATCACCGCCTCCAGCCCCCGGCGCAGAGCCTCGCCCGGACTCGTGGCGAGGGCATCTTGCCCTTGTCCTCCTCTCGCCGGCATTCCGCCGGCGAGAGACAAGGGCGGGACGCCCTCGCCACGCAAGGCCAGGATGGCCTCGCCACGTTCAACGCTGGGCAGCCAGGCATGCGGCACGTCGAACAGTGCCGGTACCGTTACGACGCGGAAATCCCCGCGCTGGACCGAGCGGAGCCGTTCCAAGTCTTCGTTCGTCAGGATCGGGTGCGGCAGCTTGAGCTGGCGGCAGTGCTGCGGCGTCTCCTCGAGCAGATTCCGCTTCCTGCCGGTGAACGCCATCAGGTTCATGACCAGCCCTTCGCGCAACGGATCGATGGCCGGGTTGGTCACCTGGGCGAAGAGCTGCTTGAAGTAGTGGAACAGAAGCTTCGGCTGGTCCGACAGCACCGCCAGCGGCGTATCGTTGCCCATCGAGCCGACCGGCTCCTGGCCGTGGGTCCCCATCGGTGTCAGGATCATCTTGAGCTCTTCCCGGGTATAGCCGAAGGCCCGCATGCGCTGCGCGATCGTCTGCGGGTCACTCGGGACGCGCTTCGGGGCATCGAACAGGCCGCGCAGCTCGATGCGGTTCTCGTCCAGCCACCGGCGATACGGCTTCTGGCGGGCGATCTTGCTCTTGATCTCGTTGTCCGAGATGATCCGCCCTTCGACGGTATCGACCAGGAACATGCGTCCCGGCCGCAGCCGGCCCTTGAGACGGATCTTCTCGGGCGGGAACTCGACCACCCCCGCTTCGCTGCCGATGATCGCCAGACCGTCGGTCGTCACCAGATAGCGGCACGGCCGCAGGCCATTGCGGTCCAGCGTGCCGCCGAGGAGTCGGCCATCGGTGAAGAGCATCGCGGCGGGACCGTCCCACGGCTCCATGATCGACGCGTGGTACTCATAAAACGCCCGCTTGTCGGTGCTGATATGGTACTTGGCCCCGAACGGCTCGGGCATCATCATCATCATCGCATGCGGCATGCTCCGTCCGGCCCGCACGAGCAGCTCCAGGCTGTTGTCGAAACACGCCGAGTCGCTGCCCCCCGGCGCCAGGATAGGAAACAGATCGTCCAAGCCGTGACTCGTGTCCCGTGACCCGTGGCCCGACGAGATCCGCGACGACTCAGGGTCGCTGTCCGATGAGCGATGGTCGTTGCCCCTGCCAGTAGGTCCGTCCAACGTGTTCGTAGTGACGCCGTAAGGCGCTGTTGTGTCGCGGGCGTCCCGCCCGCGCGTGCCGAGGGCCTCCGGCCCTCGTTTCGAAGGCGAGACGCCTTCGGCACACGCGGGCAAGATGCCCGCGACACCAGGATATGCCCTTACGGGCACACTACGAACCGGATCACGGGCCACGGGCCACGGGCCACTCAACAGCGGACTGGCCAGCTTCGGTTCGCGGGCCCGCATGGCGTTGCGGTTACCGCTGAGCGTATTGATCTCGCCGTTGTGGGCGATGCAGCGGAACGGCTGGGCCAGCCGCCAGTTCGGGAACGTGTTGGTGCTGTACCGCTGGTGCACGATCGCCAGGGCCGACTTGACCCGCTCATCCGCCAGATCCGGATAGTACGCGAACAACTGCCAGGCCATGAACATGCCTTTGTAGCAGATGGTCCGGCAGGAAAGGCTCGCGACGTAGAAGTCTTCCGCCTTCTCCCCAAATTGCCGATTGACAAGCTGCTCGGCCCGTTTGCGGGCCAGGTAGAGCCGCCCCTCCAGCTCCTCTGCGTCTGGTGACCCGTGAACCGTGCCCCGTGCCTCGTGGTCCGGGTCACGGGGCGCGACGAAGATCTGTCGGATCGAAGGCTCCGCCGCCAGGGCGATCGGGCCCAGACAACCACTCGACGTGGGCACATCCCGCCAGCCCAGCACCTTCATCCCATAGTGGACCAGTGCCTCTTCGAGGACCCGGTCACACTTCGCGCGAAGCTCCGTATCCTTGAGCCCGAAGACCATGCCGACGCCATAGCCTCCAGGCTCCGGCAGGGAGAAGCCCCGCTCGTCGCACTCGGTGGCGAAAAACTCGTGTGGGATTTGAAAGAGGATGCCCGCCCCGTCGCCGGTGGCTTCGTCGGCCCCGGCGGCGCCGCGGTGCGTCAGATTGACGAGAATCTGCCGGCCGTACTCGAGGATGGAGTGATCGCGCGTGCCGTTGATGTTGACGACGGCCCCAATCCCGCACGCATCGTGCTCGTATCGCGTGTCGTACAGACCTTGACTGTGCAAACGTGTGTCCATACCATATCATACGGCCTCTCTCCTGCCTTGTGGAGGCACTTCCCGTAATACATACTATCATTCGTTCTTATTATTTTATCAGATCATCTTATTGAGTCCCGCAGTAGTTCGGCCAAACCGGTTTGATGAACGGCCGTCTGGTGAATCCTGACGAACAACTTGGGGAATGGACGCGCACAGTTCTCTTCGTAGGTCGTGCGTCCTCGCACGACGTCTTTCAGGCGAGCGGGGACGGTCGCCCTACGAAAAGCACTCGTCGCCGGGTATAAGAGCAGCGTGCCTTTGACGCGCCGGCTCGCCTTACTGCCCCAGGATCTCGCGGGCGAGGCGCTCCCGCAGCTTGAGCAGCTCATAGGGGTCCTGGTTCCACGTGCCCCAGGTGGGCACCGCAGTGCGGACGATCTCGTCCACCGCCGCCTTGCCCTTGCGCTGCTCCAGCAGGACAAAGTACTCGTAGTCCTCCATGCCGTCGCGGAGGTTCTTGAGACGAATCGTGGTGATGGGGCCTTCGATGCCGGCGTCCTCGCCCGGATAGAACAGCATGCCTTCGCCGTTGAAGTTGACGCGGAAGCCCGGACTGTCCCAGGGATTGCGCGGCGGGCTGGTCCAGCAGACGGTGGTCCAATAGAGCAGGCCCGTGATGCCGTAACGGCGGTTCAGCCACGGAGCGATCCGATAGCTCAGGACCGGGAAATCGATCTGCCAGTACGGCGGGTGGTCGCTGCGGACCTTCTCGTGGTCCGGGTGGTACGAGGGCGCCCGCTGGACCAACGCCGTGTAGCTCCAGACGGTGTCGCCGGCCGCCTGCACGCGCCGGACAGCGGACTCGTCGATAAAGGCGAACAAGGGACACCAGACATCGACCGCCCCGTCGAGCGAGCCCCACTCGGGATTCTGTGTATAGGGTTGCTCGACCACCAGCCGGCGCAGGTTCGGGGCGGCTTCGTGGATGAGGGCCCCCACCTGCCGCACCTGGTCGTAAGCTTCTTTCGTGTTCGGCTCGTCGAGCATGTACAGGTAGGCCCGCCCGGCCCAGCCTTTCTTCTGCAGGTAGGTGTACCACCACTCGTAATAGCGGAGCGCCCGGGCCCGGCCGGTGGTCAACAGGTCGCGGACCGGCGCCCGCGGCACCTCGACGTTCGTGACATGGTAGCGCTCGACAAACGCCGTGATCCGCCGGTCCGTCGCCTCGTCGAACACGACCGCGCCGTCGTCGGCGACCTTGGGGTGCAGCCGGCGCGGCAGCGGCGGATTGAGCCGATGCGCCGCCATCGCGGCGATATACCGGTCCTCGAACTGGTGGTACTTCTCGGAATTCTCGTCGAGCTTGTGGTACCGGGCCATGTACGAGAAGCCGCCGAAATGGTTTTCGTGCGTGGGACCATCGGGCAGGGTGAAATCCCAGACCGTCACGCGGACCGGGATCGTGGCCGGCGCCGCGCCCTGCGCCCGCACCGTGAACGTGCCGCGATAGTCGCCCGGGGCCGCGTCCTTGGGAACCTGAACGTCCACCCAGAGCGGCTGATGCCGGTCCTGCCACAGGTCGAAGCCCACGGCGCCAAACCGTGCTCCTTCCAGTGCCTTCTCCCGCCACCTTGGCTCCGGCACGCGCGTGCCGGTATACGGATTGACGAACGGGACGAGCGGATCGGCGATCAGGCCGGGCGGCTCCGTCGCCTGCAGCGCGGACTGGCGGACCGGAATGAACATGGCCCGGTACAGGGTGACATTCTGCGCCGGGAGACCGGCGCCGCCTTGGCTCTTCAGCGGGGACATCTCCGCCGTGATGCCCCGCAGATTCCCGCCGGTCGCGGTCACGACGATCTGAAACGACTCGACCTCCCCGCGGGCGGCGGACACTTCCGCCGCATCGGCGCCGCGGAAAGCCCCCTCCGGTCGAACGCGGACCGCCGACGGCACCGCGGTGAGCTTGATCGCCGCGCCCTGTGCCGTTGTCACAGCCACACCCAGGATAACCAGAACAACGATGTGCAGTCTCATGGACGAACCTCCCGCACGCCCCAAGGGCGGCCCATAGCTCCTGGCGCCTCGATCCGCATCGAGGCTCGCCGCCATCATAACGGCGGCATCCCGGCTACGCAATTTGCCTAATGACAAATCAGAACGAACAGTATCAGGCCTGGATGGACCTCTTCGGCCAGGAGGAGATCGTGTTCAAAGACGGCCTGGAACTCGGGGCGGCGATGAATCGTTTCTACCGGTACTGGACGGAGGAGATCGTCGTGCCGCAACTCGGGATGACGCGGGCCCGGGTCTATGCGAAAGACCACGGGCGCCGGCCGGAGAGCAAATCCCCGTTGCCGGATGACCTGCTCGAGGCCAGGGACGTGGCGGTGATCTTCGATCCGCGCCATGGGCAGGCGTTCTTTACAGGCTATTCGCATTTTCGCTCGGCCTTTGCCTCCGACGCGCCGCTGACGCACGAGCAGATCGAGCAGATCTGGGACTGCCTGACCGACGAAGGCATCGATTACTGGCTGTTCGAGCGGATGCGCGACGAGTTCCCCGAACGCACGGAAGCCGTGTTCCGGCAGGTCTTGAAGGATCGCCATTTCGACCTGTCTACGGACTTTGACCGAGTCCTGCGGAAGTACAAAGGCGAAGAGATGCGCAAACCGCCCCTGCCAATGATCACGCCGGTGAACACCACACAGGGCGATCGTGCGACCGAGTAGAACCCATTGCGTTTGAGAGTTTCCTAACCTGGGTGGCAGCGTCAAGGCCGGAAGGCCTTGGCGATGGTCTTTCGCACGGGGACCCCGCCATCGCCAAGCTCCGAAGACTCCGCTTGACGCTGCCACGCAGTTCGTAGGGTAGCGCTTGCCCCACCGTTCTCTTGGTCATCGCCACACGAAGATCGGTGGGGCAAGCCCCACCCTACACGTTGCGATTCTCAGCCAATTCTGGAGACCGCAGCCGGTAGAGGCAGGTCCCAACCCTTGCGATACGGCCGGCGGACCAGGGCGTCGGCCGCGGGGGCGTTCCTGGCCTTCAGGGCCACGGGGTCCCATTCGATCCTCTGGCCCAGGCGCACTGCCAGGTTGCCCAGGAGCACCATCTCGGTAAGCCGGCTGCTGTAGTCGAAGCTCGACAGCGGCTTGGGACCGCCCTTGCATGCCCCGATCCACTCGGCATCCTCATTGGGCACCCGGCGGATTGTCTTGGGCGTCTCGGCGAACTGCTCCGCGCGGTGGCCCGGCGTGACGATCCAGTCGGCGGAACCCCGCCGGAACAGCAGCAGGCCCTCGTCGCCCACCAGGATCACGTCCCAGTTCGCGGGGCTGTTGCCCTCTCCGGCCTTTGTCTTCTTCTTGTCATTCTCTGCTTTGGCCTTGGCCTCGCGCGCGGGTCGCGGACGCGCTGCTGTCTTCTCTGCTTCTCGGATCGCCCGCGCGAACAACTCATGCGGTGCATTCGGCTTGCCGTCTTTGTTCCCGTCGTACCAGACATACTTGACCGCGGGCATTTCGACCGCCGCTTTGGGACCCACGGCACCGCCCCACTCGCCGCCCCCTACCGAGGGACGCGCGGCGAACTGGTAGGTGATGGTGGACCAGTCGGGGCCGGTCTCCCGGGTCTGGCCGCCGGACTCGGCTCCGACCGACAGTGGCGCCCCCAGATCCAGAGCCCAGTACGCCATATCCATGATGTGACAGGCCATATCGCCCAGCGCCCCGGTTCCGAAATCCCACCAGCCGCGCCATTTGAAGGGCACGTAGCAGCCGTTGTAGTCCCGGATCGGGGCCGGACCGACCCAGAGGTCCCAATCCAATCCCGCCGCTTTGTCTTTGACGGCCAGACGCTCCCGCTCCTTCAGGGCCCCCTGCCCCTGGGGCCAGATCGGGCGGTTGGTCCAGGCGTGCACCTCGCGGACCGGACCGATGAGACCCGCCCGCACCAGCTCGACCGCCCGGCGGAGCGGCTCGCCGGCGTGGGACTGGTTGCCCATCTGCGTCTGCACCTTGTAGTACTTGGCCGCCTGCTCCATCACGCGGGCCTCGTAGATCGAGTGCGTCAGCGGTTTCTGGCAGTAGACGTGCTTGCCCAGCGACATTGCCAGCAGCGACGGTCCCGCGTGCGTATGGTCCGGCGTGCTCACTGTCACCGCGTCGATCCCCTTCTCCTTCTCCAGCATGACCCGATAGTCCTTGTACCGCTTCGCCTCCGGGTAACTGCTCAGGGTCTTGCCCGCCCGGTCCTCATCGACATCGCACAGCGCCACGAACGTCCCGCCGGCACGAGTGACATCGTTCACCTCGCCGGCCCCCTTGCCGCCGACGCCGATCCCCGCCACGTCGAACCGCTCGTTCGCCCCCCACACCCGCTTCGGGATATACGTGAACGCCAACGACGAGGCTGTGCCCCCCAGGAATCTGCGCCGTGAGATGTGCTGCTCGAACATGTTCTACCCTTTCCATTGGTCCAAGGATGTTGTCACCGCCGGCATTATAGGCAGCCCCTTGCCCGAAGGCTACGAGAACATAGCGGGCGTCTCCCGATCCGGGTGGCAGCGTCAAGCGGAGTCTTCGGAGCTTGGCGATGGCGGCTCACGCAAACGTGACTATTTCCTCGAACGCCTTTCGTTGAATATCGGGGACAAGGGCCCCTGCGGCGGGATAACCGACCACCAGGACCACGAAGGGCCGCTCGTTCTCCGGCCGGCCGAGGATCTCGTTGAGAAAGCCGGGCCGGCTGGGCGTATAAGGCAGCGCCGCCAGACCCGCGTGGTGCACCGCCGCCAGCAACAGGCCGGTCGCGATCCCGACGGACTCACGGACGTAGTAGTGCTTGACCTGCCGACCGTCCGGGGCCACTCCGTAGCTCTGCGAGAACACCACAATCAAATACGGCGCCGTCTCCAGAAACGGCTTCTGATGGTCGGTGCCGAGTGCGGACAAGGCGCCGAGCCATTCCGCGCCGGCCCGGCCGTGATAGAACTCGTACTCCTCTTTCTCCGCGGCCGCACGGATCCGTTCTTTCGTTGCCGGGTCGCCCACCGCCACAAAATGCCACGGTTGCATATTCGCCCCGCTGGGCGCAGACGCCGCGATCCGCAGACACTCTTCGACGATTTCACGCGGCACCGGCCGATCCGAAAAGTCCCGCACGCTCCGCCGCCGCTGCATCTCGGCCCGGAACGAACCCGCCCGTTGCCTCATCTCCTCCACCGGGTACTCCCGGTAAGACTCCAGCGGAACGTATTTACCATTCGTCATAATACCTCCAAGCCGTCGGTGCATGACTATTCCTGCACGTGGCGCGGCAGACACCGCTGCCGGAAAAGGGGACATTCTACTTTTCCCCTCTCTGGAAGGAAAAGTAGAATGTCCCCTTTTCCTTTGCCCGCAGGAAGCGAACACGGTTGGACCCAGAGGCGCGCAAGAACGGCCCTGAACCCCACGCCCTCCGTCACTTGACGCGCTGACGACACCGGCGCCTCGCTAATAGGCGGCATGAAGGGAATCGCCTAGCCACGGAGATCCTCCAGGCGTTTCCGGTTCTCGTAGGGACGGATGAACCGCTGGCGGTCTTCTTCGGGTATGGGCTGGGCACCGCGTGCCGCGACTTGCTCATAAACGACCAGGCGCTCGGCGAGTTTGGCACAAGCGTAGTCGGGGCACTCGGCGCAGGTGCGGAGTCCCCTTTCCATAACACAGGGCCTGACGGGACAGGACTGGTCGATGAGGCGCGGAGCCTCGGCCAGGCAGCCGTCGCATACGATCTGCTCGGCGGGGATCCGAAAGCCGAAGTACTGGTGCCAGCCATCGGTGACGATCTCCGGGTTCGCGGGATTGGCCTCGACATTCGGACGGTACGCCAGACACAGATCGCAACGATAGCCGCAGCGGGTGAGAATCTCGTTCATAATGCCTCCATATGTGCCCATAGCGGGTTGCCAATCGACACCATCTTGCTGTTCGACTCTCACAGCTTGTTCAGGGCCGCGTCCAGCGTCGCTTTGATCTTCTTCTTCTCAATTTCCGGATCGACGCGCTGGATATACTCGACCGACGCCAGATCATCGCCTCGCTTTCGATTCTGGCGCGGCTCAAGCGCCTCAATGAGGATGGCCTCCAGGGCGGGGATCAGTTTTGCGGCATCGTAGTCGGTTGGCAACGCTCCGAGGGCTCCGGCTTCCGATACCGGCAGGAGTCCAAACCATGAGAACCGGTCCCACCGGGCGGACATGCGGTCAATCGTGTGTTCGTAAAGCCGGCGTCCCAGCGACCGATCGGTCGTACGCCCCACATAAATGACTTCCCGACCATCGTACAGAAGATAGATGCCAAGCTGCTTGCAGAAATCCACCGGCGTGGCGCCGATTTGCTGCATTCCGAGCAGCTTCGGGTTCGGCCCCCACTCAACGGCGTCTTTCCGCCAGAACATGCCGAAGGAGGAAATGATCTCGTACTGCTCCTCTTCTTCCGACTCCGACACTTCCGGAGTGAGCTTTTGGGGAACTACTATGGGCTGAGCCCCGCTCGACTTCATGGCGAACGTCCCTTTGGCCACCCGAACGTGTGGGGACGATTCCCCATCGTGCTTGATCGAAGCGGAAATCTGCGCGTTGACCGTGGCCGCCGGCGTGGCACCAAGCTTCCGGCGAAGCCCCTCCGCGATGATCCGCTGTGTGATGTCGTTGTAATGAAGCGGCGTGGACGACGCCCCAAGCACTTTGTCAATCGCCTTTCGCCAGGTCAATTCGGTTGCCATGTGGTTTCCTCATCTTCGGTTGAACGTAACGGAGAGCCCCTTATCGGCGCCTGCCTGTCGACTTCCGGACCGCATGTATCCTATATCCACGATATCCGGGGCTCCCTTACATATGCCGGAGATGGTACTACCGTCCCTCGGACAGGTCAACGAGGCAATCAGGAAACCGGCGTATCCGGCGCCTGCGTACTTCGATGACTCTGGGGGACTCTGTCCCCAAATCCCTGAGGTTCTCCGCGTTGGGCCAAGCGGAAGATCTCCTTCGCACGCCCGCTTCGGACGTGCCCGGACCTTGGAAGTACCTGGAAACCGGCAGAAATGGGAAATCCGAAGCGCGACACCGCGAGAGCGGCGTCGTGCTTCGGATTTCGAATTCTCTCTCCCACGGAGCGATCATTGCGTTGTCACTATGTGCCGGTCGGTGCCGAGAACCGCCATGTCCTGCTCGTCCACGATGCCGTCGCTGTTGGCGTCGCCGGGGATGGGGTGGCTGCCCAGGCGGAGCAGTTCGATGCCGGAACCGGGGCCGCGGTTGCGGGAATACTGTTTGTCGAGGGGGTTGTTCCAGTGCGCGTGGGCGCCGAGACTGGGCAGGCACAGGCCGCTATGCTCGGGATCGTAGAACGTCCCGGAGGCGGGCGCGTGCGCCAGGGCGGCCTCGTGCAGGTAGTCCTCGGCCCCGCCCTGCATGTCGTATTTCGGGTTGGGGGCGCGGCCGTACCGGACCACGTCGGGCCATTCGGTGCTCACGAAATCGTAGCCGACCGAGTCGATGGCGACCGGGTCCTGGGAGGCGAAGATGCTGGAGGGCCAGTCGCCGTTGAAGGGCGGCATCTTCCACTTCTGCGGTTTGGCCTCCCAGTAGTAGCCGCCGTAGAGGCCGTCGAGGAGATACAGGATCGTCTTGCCGCCGAGCTCGGCGTGGCCCATCAGGTCTACCAGGGCCCGGTAGCAGGCCGTGCCGGGGCTCCAGGGCGGGTTCTGACCGGCGTTCGGGAGGCTCAGGTGCATGTCGTAGTAGCCGGGGTAGCTCCCTCGGTTGGGCAACAGCGGCAACTCGGGCCGCAGGTAGCCGTTCGGCGTCCGCAGGAGCGAGCCGTAGTGGTTCTTGGCACAGAGCGTCACGCCGGAAGAGTGGCCCTTCAGAATGGCGAAGTTGATGAGGTAGTCCGCCTCGGCGAACGCCGTGGGGAGATAATCCTGCTTCTTTCCCGCCGCCCCGGGCGTGCTCCAGTAGAACGGCACCTGCGAGAACTCGACCCGTATCCGCCCGGGACCGCCGTAGCTGTCGAGATAGCGCACCTGCGGGAACTCCGGGTACAGCATGCTCCAGGAGTAATGCGGGAACATGGCCGTGGGATCGCCGATCGTGATATCGTCCTGCCGGACGCCCACGACCTGGACCAGTTGGCGCAGCAAGGCGAGCATCATCTGGGGGGAGTTGTCGATATTGTTCATGATCTTGCGCTTCTTGTCGTGCGTGGTCCAGTCGATGTCCCCCGAGGTGGCGTTGCAGGTCGTCAGGTTGATCTTGATGGCGATCTTCTCGCCGGGCCGGTAGCCAACGTCCCCCTTGCCCCGGTTCTTGTTGAAATGCCGGAAGATCGCGTCCCAGGCGGCGGCGTCGGAGTCCCGGCCGGCCACGCCCCGAATCGCCTGGGAAACCATTCGCTCCACCACCGCGGGATTCGTGTGTTCGTCCCGCCACCAATGCTCGGGCGAGTTGTAGCCGTCCCATTCGGTCGCGTCCGGGTCGTGGGCCCAGACGACCCGTCCCGGGTGAATCCCCCGGGCCTCGCCCAGAGGTTCATGGGGACCCCAAGGTCCGGCGGCCATCACCCGCAGCTCGGGCCGACCCGCCCAGGAGGCCACCGCGACCACCGCAACCGTGATCAGGCACAGACACGCCGGCACGGCGCGGGAAGGCAGGGTGCGTACCACGCGCCGTCGCTTGCCGCCGGAAGCGACGCGGCAGCCGGTTCTCCGGAATATGGCGACGGAGCCGGCCAGACCTACGAGCCACATCACGAAACCCGAGGCCAGGGGCAAGGCCGCCCGCTGGCACGGGTAGCTCGCGCGGGAGGGCTTGGGCACCACGCGGATCAGAAACCACAGCAGCGCCAGCAATCCCGTCGCCAGGGACATCCACCACGCCCAAGGAGATCTGTGTCCCGGCGCAGGATGTCCATTCGTCTTGTGACACGATGCAGATGGGCGATTCTCCGGCATAGCACGTCCTCCCGACTCCTCAGCGGGGCCGAATGACCCCGGCAGGGAATACCATCATACGGGGATTCTTCTTGAAATCATAGGGGGAATCTGGTAAAAGCAACCGTAGTGAAGTACGCGGAATCCGCTTCGGCCGTATGCGAACCCATTCCGCCGGTTCGACAGGAAGAGGAGTCATCATGTCAGGCATACAGACGCGACCACAGGCTTGTCCCTCGCCGTCCCTCCCCTTCCCTATCCTGGGTATGTGCAACCGTTGTGGTTGAGAGGTTTTCTGGAACAACCCGGCCGGCGGCGTGTGGGCCGGGCCACAGTCTTCTGAGCAGGGGCAAAAGGAGGATGAAAATGGGTAAGAGAGTGATCTGTCTGCTGTGTTGTCTGGCGGTATGGGGCGCCGCCGGCGTGGCCCTGGGAGAGATGGTCGGCCACTGGAAGTTCGACGAAGGCGCCGGCACCAAGGCCGCGGACTCGTCCGGCAAGGGCAATAACGGGACACTGGTCAACGATCCCACCTGGACCCAAGGCGTCGAGGGGGGCGCGTTGGAGTTCCACGGCCTGGGGCTGGCCAGCGGCACCGCAGGCCACGTCAATGTCCCCCACAGCGCCAGCCTGGACATCACCGGTCGGATCTCCATCGCGCTGTGGATCCGGCCCGGCGCCGCCGACCCGGAGGGCAAGGCCACCCGCACGGCGCCGCTGGCCAAGGCGCTGAGCACGGCCAGTCCCAGTTGGAGCTATCAGGTCCGCTACGGGTGGGGCAGCTCGCAGCCCTTCATGGCGTTCACGTTCAATACGACGCCCCGGGCCTGGGCCTATGTCGGCCGGAAACTGGTACAGGACGAGTGGTGCCATATCGCCTGCTCGTACGACGGCACCACGCTGCGGGCCTATCTCAATGGCCTGGAGGCCGGTTCGACGCCGATGGGCCCGATCACCAGCAGCCCCGCCCCAACCCTGATCGGCACGGACGGGTGGGGGTGCGATTGGATCGGCAGGATCGACGATGTGCGGATCTACAATCACGCCCTGACGGCGGACGCGATCGCCGACTTCTGCCCCTCGTCGCGCCAGGCCCGGTCGCCCTCGCCGGCGAATGGGGCCGTCGGCGTCATGACACCGCTGTTCCGCTGGGAGGCCGGCTACAAGGCAGTCATGCACGAGGTCTACATCGGCACCAGCCCCGACCTCGGGCCGGCCAACCTCGCCGGCCCGCGCTCGCCGGTGCTGATGCACTGGTACCTCGGGGTGCTCCAGCCGGGCGTCACCTACTACTGGCGGGTCGATGAGATCGCCGCCGACATGGTGACCGTCCACAAAGGCAACGTCTGGAGCTTCACGATGCAGGCGCTGACCGCCTATCTGCCCAGCCCGAAGGACGGGGCCAGCGACGCGTCCGTCACCGCCAAGCTCTCCTGGCAGCCGGGCCAGATGGCCACCAAGCATCACGTGTACTTCGGCAAGAGCCGCGACGCCGTCACCCAGGGCACGGGCGGTACCGACAAGGGCATCCAGGCCGAGACCACCTTCAGCCCGGGTACCCTGGACAGCGTGACCACCTACTACTGGCGCGTGGACGAGATCAAGGCGGACAACTCGGTCGTGACTGGGTCCGTCTGGAGCTTTACCACCTCCCTGCCCGTGGACGATTTCGAGAGCTATACCGACAAAGACGGCAACTGTGTCTTCGATATCTGGGTGGACGGTTTCTCCAATGGGCTCAGCGGCTCGACGGTGGGCCTGCTGACGGCCGTCAACGGCACCTACGGTGAGACCACGATCTTCCACGGCGGCAAACAGTCCATGCCCATGGACTACAACAACGTCAAGGCGCCTTTCTACAGTGAGGCCGAGCGGACCTTCACGCCGACCGAGGACTTCACAAAGGGCGACGTCGACACGCTGGTTCTCTACGTCTACGGCCGGGGGGCCAACGGTCCCGCCCTGCTGTATGTGGGACTGACCGACAGCGCGAACAAGACCGCCTTTGTCCAATCGGCCAATACGTCCCCGGTCACCACAGCCCGGTGGACCGAGTGGAAGATCCCGCTCACTGAGTTTGCCGGGGTCAACCTCGCCCGGGTCAAGAAGATGACGATCGGCGTGGGCCAGCGCACCGGCGCGACCGCCGGCGGCGCGGGCAGGATCTATGTGGACGACATCCGCCTGATCAGGGACCAGAAATAGTCCAAGGATCGTGTAACGGTGGCGTCCCGGATCGGTGTCCGGGATGACAAGGTTGCGAAGCTCGTTTCGTGGGACGTCCGACGGCCGGCGTCACGAGCCGCGCCACCGATCGACGCGCGACGATCAGTTCTCCGGGGCTGCAGGCAGGTGCCTTGCAGCCCCTTTTTTTGTCACGGCGGATTCTTCTTGAAATCCCGCCGGGAATCTGGTACAAGCGGAAATAGTGAAGCATGCGGAATGTGTGTCGGCAACACGCGACTCGATCCGCTCGTCCGGCAGGAAGAGGAGTTGTCATGTCAGACCCGCGCTCGCAGCGCCAGGCTTGTCCCGCGAAGACTCTCCCCTTTTCTGTCCGCGTCGTGTGCCACCACGGTGGTAGAGAAACTCCCTGACACCCCCGGCACACGGCGTGTGGGCTGTGTTCGGCCGGGGCACAGGATTTGACATGGGCGAAAGGAGGAAGTAAATGGGTACGAGAACGATTTGTCTGCTGTGTTGTTTCCTTGTATTGGGCACCGCCGGCGTGGCTCTGGGCGAGCTGGTGGGCCACTGGAAGCTGGATGAGGTCGCGGGAACCAAGATCGTGGACTCCTCCGGCAAGGGCAACGACGGGATCCTGGCAGCGGGTAGCCTCACCCCAATCGCCGGCATCAAAGACGGGGCCCTGGAGTTCCACGGCCTGGGCAGAGCCGGCGGCGGCGGGGACTACTTCCGGATCGAGAGTTCTCCCAGCCTGAACATCACTGGGCCGACCTCCATCGCGTTGTGGCTCCGGCCCGGCGTCGACGACCCGGAGGGCAAAGGCATGGAGACCGCCCCCATGGCCAAGGCGATGGCCGGGATGAGTCCCAGTTGGAGCTTCCAGGTGCGCTACGGGTGGGGCAGCCCGCAGCCCTTCATGGCGTTCACGTTCAATACGTCGCCCCGGGCCTGGGCCTACATCGGGCAGAAGATGCCGAAGGACGAGTGGAGCCATATCGCCTGCTCGTACAACGGCACGACGCTGACCTCCTATCTCAACGGTTTGCCGGCCCAATCGACCCCCATGGGCGCGATCACCAGCAGTCCCACGCCGGTTCTGATCGGCTCGGACGGCTGGGGGTGCGACTGGATCGGCGTCATCGACGACGTGCGGATGTACAACCACGCGCTGTCGGCGAACGACGTTGCCGAGCTTTGCCCCCCGCCGCGGACGGCCAAGAACCCCAACCCCGCAAACGGGGCCGTCGGTGTCACCACACCGCTGTTCCGCTGGGAGGCCGGCTACAAAGGCGTCCTGCACGAGGTCTACGTGGGCACCAGCCCGGACCTCGGGCCGGCCAATCTGGCGGGCCCGCGCTCGCCCATGACCATGCACTGGTACCTGCCGGGGCTTCAGCCAGGCGTCACTTATTACTGGCGGGTCGATGAGATTGAGGCCGATATGGTGACGGTCAACAAAGGCCACGTCTGGAGCTTCACCACTCAGGCCCTGACCGCCTACCTGCCCAGCCCGAAGGACGGGGCCGGCGATGCACCCGTGACCGCCAAGCTCGCCTGGCAGCCGGGCCAGTTCGCCGCCAAACATCACGTGTACTTCGGCAAGAGCCGCGAGGCGGTCGCCCAGGGAACGGGCGGTACCGACAAGGGTATCCAGGCCGAGACCACCTTCAGCCCGGGCCCGCTCGACAGCGTGACCACGTACTATTGGCGCGTGGACCAGATCAAGGCCGACAACTCCGTCGTGGTCGGGCCGGTCTGGAGCTTCACCACCTGCCTGCCGGTGGATGATTTCGAGAGCTACACGGACAAAGACGGCAAAGCCGTCTTCGACATCTGGGTGGACGGTTTCTTCAACGGGCTCAGCGGCTCGACGGTGGGTCTGCTGACGGCCGTCAACAACACCTACTGTGAGACCACGATCGTCCACGGCGGCAAGCAGTCCATGCCCATGGACTACAACAACGTCAAGTCGCCTTTCTACAGCGAGGCCGAGCGGACCTTCACGCCGACCGAGGACTTCACAACGGGCGACGTCGACACGCTGGTCCTCTACGTCTACGGCCGGGTGGCCAACGGTCCGGCGTTGCTGTATGTGGGACTGACCGACAGCGCGAACAAGGCCGCCTTTGTCCAATCGGCCAACACGTACCCGGTCACCACGGCCGGGTGGCCAACGGTCCGGCGTTGCTGTATGTGGGACTGACCGACAGCGCGAACAAGGCCGCCTTTGTCCAATCGGCCAACACGTACCCGGTCACCACGGCCCGGTGGACCGAATGGAAGATTCCGCTGACTGAGTTTGCCGGGGTCAACCTCGCCCGGGTCAAGAAGGTGACGATCGGCGTGGGCAAGCGCACCGGCGCGACCGCCGGCGGCACGGGCAGGATCTATGTGGACGAAATCCGCCTGATCAAGGACAAGAAATAGCCATCGCATCGCGGTGCGGTGGAAAAGCTCGTTTCGT
>VGYL01000005.1 GCA_016872975.1 Planctomycetota bacterium | reverse complement strand
GGAGGATTGTGCCCTGGATTGTGCCTTGGGCGCTGAAGGTAAGCCGAGGTCCGAGGTCGGTACCGGACGGGCCGAGCTTGCGCGTCAGCAGAGCATTCACCCGCTGAGTCAGCACCAACTCGATCTTCTTCCGGGCCTGCCGGATCAGATTCAGGGACGGCGGCGGCAAAGCCGTCCGAGCCAGGAATTCGTCGAGGCTGATCATCGTCCGCGGCAGCGAAACGCTGCTTCTCACCGCCGCTAACGGGCGACAATCGCCCTCCAGTCGTCGGGTGCCGGCTGGGCGGCTCCGAAGCATTCTATCACGAGGCCGGGCCGCGGTTCCGCCTATCCGGATCGCCGGCTCGGCGTCGCGGGCGCAGCCTCAGTGGCCGCAGTGACCCCACGTACAGCAACGAGGCTCGCGCCAATGAGGAGCTCTTGTAAGAATCCGGCCTGCTCCCACCTCTTGAGCAAAAGCTGAACTCCTGGGGCGCTCGGGCCGTCGTTCGGCTGGATCTTACACGTTCCGGCCGCCGGCTCTCGGCGCTGCCACCAGACGACGCATTTGCGAGGTGCGGTGGCGATAAGCAGCACTCCGGAAGGCGGCCCGAGGCGTGACGGCACGAGCCGGAAGAAGCCGGCCGACGCAGCGGTCAGGACAAAGGCGGGTGCCAAGAATGTCAGAGCGTAGCGGTGGGGGCGGGCGGGCTCCGGCGTCCCCTGCGCCCATGATGAGGAGCCGACCCAACGGCGTGGCTTGCTGGGCCATGACGGCAGGTTGGGCGTGACAATCCCGACATCGAGCCGGCGTTCACGCCAGGCCTGGCAGTTCCAGCGCCGCTGGAGCAGATGGGCATCGCCCAGGCGCTGCCAACGCCCTACAAGAACACCTACGACTTCCTGGTCATCAACGAGGGCTACGGTCTGCCCGCCACGCGCCGGCTGCCCTATGCCGACTACGGCATCGTGCTGGCCCAGCCAATCACCGGCAGTGGGTCGCCCCGGAGGGTCCTCGCCGTCTCTTACGGCGCGAACCGGTTGGGCCTTGATGCGGGCAGGTTCGTCTTCATCGCCCTCAGCGGGCCGAACGAGGAATACATGAAGGTCATCAGCGTTGACGCGCCGAACCAGACCTTCCAGGCGGTCGTCACGCGCGACCACGCCGCCGACGAGCGCATCCGCCTGACCATATGGCCCACTCCGGTTTTCAACGAAGGCGACGACCTGGCGTTCGACATCCTCGCCGCCCCCTCCCCCGATCCCGGGTCTGATCTAACCGTAGTGATCCAGACGTAACCCCCAGGCATCTGATAGCTTGGAGCGTATCTCGAAACGGGCCGAGGAGATCGGAGAATGGGCGCGAGCGAAAGCGCAGCCAGAGAAGACTGGTACGCGGGGCTCCGGCAGTCGCCCAAGCCTCGGGTGATCTGGCGCGCTCCCGAGCCGGCCAGTTCCATCTCGTAGATGTTCCACTCCTCCGAGGCCGTCCTCCGGCCCGCAAAGAGCAGGCGCCCGCCGTCGAAGGAGACCTCCGGGTCGGCGGCGCTGTGGAACCTTTCGCTCAGGATGCGGAAGGCGCCGTCCGGAGAAGGGAGCGCCAGACGCGCCCCGTCGCCGTAACCGGCTCGCAGCATCGCCCCAGCCGGCGGCTTCGCCGGCGCGCCGACGGGAAGCTGGGTCAACACCACGCCGCCATGCTTGGGCGCCAGCGCCCGCAGAAGCTCCGCCCCCACCACCGGCTCCGCCGCAACCAGCGGGGCGGCCGCCATCAGGCTGCCCAGCCAGACTGCGCTGCGGTGTCGGTGGAGGCGCGGCATGGTTCTCCGGCGCCCTCGTCGGCCCGTCAGGGCTGGGGCCCGGTGTCCGGGCGCTTGGGGAAGATGGCGACCGCTTCCATCTCCACCAGCAGCTCCGGCCGGCACAGCTTGGCCTCGATGCCGGTGGACGCCGGCAGCGGGTCCAGCCCCACTTCCTGGTAGAAGGCGGTGCGTTCCTCGTTGAAGACGGCGTAGTCGCGGTCAATATCGCGCAGGTAGTACCACGTGCGCACCACGTCCTGCCAGCTCCCTCCGCCGTGCTCCAGCAGCGCGGTCACGTTCTGGAACATGCGCTGGGTTTGCGCCCGGAAATCGCCGATGTGCACCGATTGGCCGTTCTCATCCACGCTGGCGGTGCCGGAGATGAACAGCACCCCTACGTTGCCGATCTCCACCCGCATAGCGCGGGAAAACGAGCTGGGACGCGCGTAGTGGTAAGCCTCGTTGAGCACCTCCGGCGCGCTCACCGGCTGCTTGATCACCGTTGTTGCGGCAATCTCGTTCAAGACCCCGTTGACAACCACGCTCGCGACTCCTTGGGGTGGAGCAAGCCTCCCCTTCCGGGCCACAGCACCTGCTGTTCGCTCCTGTCTTCAGGAGATCATAACACACGACGTCGCTTATGCCGCTATACTGTTAAGGCCATGGTGCGTCCTGACAAAGACGCCTTCTTCTTGCAGGTGAAAGTCCTGCCCGGGCAAGCGCTGGAGCACCCGGTAGCAGACCCCAGCCGGAAGGAGAGATCCAACCGGCCAGAGCGGGGTGTCGAAAGTCCACTTTGGGTGGAGGGCAAGCAAGCGGGCCGCAACGCAAGTGAACGCTGTAGCCACGTCATAGTATCAGCCGAAAGGTGTTTGAGAGGGCCGAGCCGGTCATGTCGCGGCGAAGGCAACAGACAGCAGTCCGGTTGCAGAGCGCCTGTTGGACCTCTCCGGGGTTTGGAGGCGGCGGCACGTTTGGACAGAAGGATGTGGAACAGGAGAGACCCTACCCGGCAGCCCGCGTCGTGCAAAGACCGTGCGTATAAGGCCGGATGGCTGAAGTCGTGCGGAGCCGGGAGGGAGTCCGAGGGGCCGGTAGTACCGGTGAAGGCGCGCAAGACAACGCGCTGGAGGGAAGGGGCCCTGCTTTGATCGGGCTTGTGGGGAGGTAAGCACGAGGGCATGCCGGAAACGGACAACCACCCGGTAGTCGATAAAGTACGAGAACTCCAGCGCAAGCTATGGGCGTGTGCCAAGCAGAGCAAGACACGGCGTTTCCACGTGCTGTACGACCGGATGTCCAGGGGTGACGTCCTGGGGGAAGCGTGGAGGCGGGAACCGTGCGCTACGCTGCCCAAGCCGCGCCCGGAAGATCATCGGTAAGCCGTATGCGGGAAAACCGCACGTACGGTTTGAAAGGGGGTTACATGGAAACGGGCCGGCCCGATGGCCGGTACCGCGCCATAATCTACCAATGACCCGGCGCGGCCTGCTGGCGTTGCTGACTGCCCCAGCCGCCGGCCTGCGCGCGCAGCGCGGCGGCATGGCCTCCCGCGGGGTCAAGCCCACCCCGCGTGGCAAGCCCTCCGGGCTGCCTTTCCACGCCCGGCTCACCGACGTGGGCGCCTCGGCCGGCTTGCGCGAGCCGGTCATCTACGGCGTTGCCGACCGCGTGGACTACATCATCGAGACCATGGGCGCTGGCATCGCTTTCCTGGATTACGACAACGACGGCTGGCTGGACATCCTGGTGCTGTCCGGCCGCCGACTGGACGGCATCCCCGAGGGCGCCACCAATCGCCTCTACCGCAACAACCGCGACGGCACCTTCACCGACGTGACCAAGCAGGCCGGCCTGGCGCGCTCCGGCTGGGCCTACGGGGTGACCGTGGGCGACTACAACAACGACGGCTTCGAGGACCTGTTCATCACCTACTGGGGCCAGAACGTCCTCTATCGCAACAACGGCGACGGCACCTTCACCGACGTGACCAAGGAGGCCGGCCTGCTGGCGCCCGGCCCGCGCTGGGGAGCCGGCTGCACCTGGGTGGACTACGACCGCAACGGGCGCCTGGATCTGTTCGTGGCCAACTACCTCAAGTTCGACTTCAAAACCATCCCTCGCGCCGGCCAGGACGTAAACTGCAACTGGAAGGGCATCCCCATCAACTGCGGCCCCCGGGGTCTGCCCCCCGAGACGCACTGCCTTTACCGCAACAACGGCGACGGCACCTTCACCGACGTCACCGCCCCTTCCGGCATCGGCAAGGGCACCGGCAGTTACGGCCTCACCGCGGTGGCCGCCGACTTCGACGACGACGGCTGGCCGGACATCTACGTGGCCTGCGACTCCACCCCCAGCCTGCTGTTCCGCAACAACCACGACGGCACCTTCAGCGAGGAGGGCCTGGAGCGCGGCCTCGGCCTCAATGAAGACGGCCAGGAGCAGGCCGGCATGGGCGTGGCGGTCGGCGATTACAACCTGGACGGACGCCTGGACATCTTCAAGACCCACTTCACCGAGGACACCCCGGCGCTGTACGCCAACCGCGGCAAGGGCGTCTTCGAAGACGTGACCATTCGCGCCGGCCTCGGCGTGGAGACGCGTTTCATCTGCTGGGGCGCGGGCATGGCCGATCTGGACAACAACGGACTGCCGGACATCTTCGTGGTCAGCGGCAGCGTCTACCCCGAGGTGGAGAAGCAGTATCCCGAGTATCCGCACCGCATGCCGCGCTTCATCTTCCGCAACCTGGGCGGCGGCCGGTTCGAGCAGTTGATCGAGGAGGCCGGGCCCGGCGTGGGCGCCCTGCACGCCAGCCGCGGCTGCGCTTTCGGCGACTTCGACAACGACGGCGACCTGGACGTCCTCATCATGAACATCAACGAGCCGCCGTCGCTGCTGCGCAACGACGTCACCGGGGACAACCACTGGCTGAAGGTGAAGCTGACGGGGACCAGATCCAACCGCAGCGCCATCGGCGCGCGGGTCACGGCGCGCTACGGGGAGCGCCGGCAGGTCCAGGAGGTGCTGGCCCAGTGCAGCTATCTGTCGGTGAGCGACCGCCGCCTGCACTTCGGCCTGGGCGCCGCTGCCAGCGCGGATCTCACCGTGCGCTGGCCCAACGGCTCGGTGGAGAGCTTCCCCAACGTGACCTGCGACCAACTGGTGGTGATCCGGGAAGGCGAAGGCATCGTCAAGAGGGACAAGTTGCGCCCCTAGCCCAAGTTCGTCACGGACGGGCGGATTTTGGCTTTTTGGGGCGCGATGAGGCGCGGAAGTGCTTTGCCTGCAACAGGGCTCGATCTGAAGTCCGATGTAGTGCAGACCTACCCTCTTGAAGGCCCGGCAAAGCCGTGACAATATCAACGCAGAATGTTTCTGCGGCCCCACCGGCGCACCAAGGATGGCAAGCCCCACACCTATTGGTCGCTGGTGGAAACGGTCCGGACCCCGGATGGGCCACGTCAGCGCAGGCTGTGCTACCTGGGCGAACTCAACGCCTCCGGGCAGGCGCGCTGGCTGAAGACGACGGAGGTCTTCAATCAGCAGGGTGAGAGCAGGCAACTGAAGCTGTTCCCGTGTGAGGCCGAGGTTCCCGAGGACGATCCCGCCGTAGTGCGGGTACTCGTCGAGCAGGTGCGCCTGGAACGCCCGCGGCGCTTCGGGGATTGTCTACTGGGACTGGAGTTGTGGAAGCGGCTGGGGCTGGACCGCTTCTGGGAACCACTGTTGGACCGGGAGGAAGATCCGGCCGAGGTGACCTGGTCGCGCGTGGCGGCATTGCTGGCCATCAACCGGCTGTGCGCGCCGGGCAGCGAACTGGCGATTGAAGAGCGCTGGTACCCGGCCACGGCTCTCGACGACCTGCTGGGGATCGAGGAAGGTAGGATCAACCACACGCGCCTGTATCGCGCTCTGGACCGCCTGCTGCCGCACAAGACCAAGCTCGAGCAGCACCTGACGCGCCGCTACGGCGAGTTGTTCGCGGCCGAGTTCGATGTGCTGCTCTACGACCTGACCAGCAGCTACGTGGAGGGCGCGGCGCGCAAAGATCCCATGATGCGCCGCGGGTACTCCCGCGACCACCGGCCGGACTGCAAGCAGGTGGTGATCGCGCTGATCGTGAACGTGGAGGGTTTTCCTCTCAGCTACGTGACCTTCGATGGCAACCGCGCGGATGTAACCACGCTGGAAGCGGTGCTGCGGATGGTGGAGCGCAAGTATGGGAAGGCACGCCGGATCTGGGTGTTCGACCGCGGCGTGGTCAGCGAGGAGAATCTGGAGGCGTTGCGGCGGCGCGGCGGTCAGTACCTAGTGGGCACGCCGCGCTCGAAACTCAAGCAGTTCGAGCAGTCCTTGCTGGAGACCAGCGGCTGGGAGCGCGTGCGCCGGGAGGTCGAAGTGAAACTGGTGCCCATCCCGCAGGGCGAGGAAACCTACCTCCTGTGCCGATCGACAGCGCGACGACAGAAGGAGCAAGCCATCCGGAGCCGATTCTCCGGGCGCATGGAAAAGGCGCTCAAGGCCCTCCAGAAGCGGGTGGCCGAAGGCCAGCTCAAGGACCGCCATAAAGTCGAGCGGCGGCTGGGCAGCCTCCAGGCGCGCCATCCCCAGGTGGCCGATCTCTACCAAGTGAGTGTCACGGAAAAAGCCGGTGTCCTCACGCTGGAATGGAAACTGATCGCGGACCGCCAGCGCTGGCAGCGGGCCCGGGAGGGGGCTTACTTGCTGCGCACCAACCTGTCCCCGGCGGCGCCGGACAAGCTGTGGAAGAACTACATTCAGCTCACCGAGGCCGCCTTCCGGGCCCTGAAGAGCGAACTATCCATCCGGCCCATCTTCCATCAACTGGAGCGACGGGCCAAGGCCCACATCCTGGTGGCCTTCTTGGGCTACGCCCTGTGGGTCACCTTGAAGCACCTGTTGGCCCGGAAACATTCCGCTTTCTCGCCGGCCCAGGCGCTGGCGTTGCTCGGCAGGTTGATCAGCGCCGACATCGTCCTGCCCACCGCCGACGGCCATCAGATCCGACTCCGGCGCGTCACCACGCCGACGACCGAGCAAAAAGCTCTGCTGGATCAGCTCGGGATCACCCTGCCAGAACGCCTCAGTTTCGATCAGGAATGTAGTGCAGACTCGACGATAGCCTGAACTGATTCCAAAGGGCTTAACTCAAGTCCCGCCCTCTCCGTGACGAACTTGGGCTAACCCCGGGATAGGTGTGCCGGTACCGGTGTGCCGGGAGGCTCATCGGGTCAGCGCGGGCGCCCGGGAGCTTCTTTGAAAACGCGTAGCCTGGCCCGTTCGTCCTCGATAGCACGCTCCTGCATTTTGAGCTCGCGGAGTTTCTGCACCATTGCACGGGCCTCCTGCGTGCGCCCGGCGCGCTGCAGGGCCATCGCGAGCTGATAGGTCGCGAACTGGTCGCTGGAGTCCAGCTTCACCGCAAATTCGAATTCACGAATGGCTTCCGGGATCTTCTCGGTTATCCGGTATATCTTGCCGAGTGCCGTGCGGGCCTTGGCGAAATCGGGTTTCGATGCCACGGAGCGGAGCAGGGCGAGGTGGGCCTGCTCGAATTCGGGATCTCCCGGCTGCACCTTCTTCCGCATGAGGCCGTCGGCCAGCAGGTAGTTGAGGAGCGCATCTCCTGGATTCTCGACCAGCCGTAGCCGCAATTGCTCGATCGCACTGTCGAGCTGGGCATCCAACTGCGTCGAACTGTAGCTCAGGCCAACGGCACCGAGTCCGGCGTGCGGTTGAAGACGGTCTGCCTCATCAAACGCCGCCTGCGCTTCGTCAAAACTGCCCTCTTGCGCCCACAGTACGCCGAGCATCACTCGTAGGGCAGCCGACGTCGGAATGTTCCTGGCGCCCACCAGAAGGATCTCGATTCCGATCGCTCGTGACCCGTAATCCACACAAAGGGCGCCGAGGTCCAGGTAATGGGACTCTTCCCGCGGATAGAGCTCGACGGCACGGCGCAGCGCGGCCATGGCCTTTTCCGGCCGCCCGGCGCTGCGTTGGACAGCGGCGGCCAGAGTTAGCGCGTCAGAGCTGGGATCAGGCCGCCCGGTGAGCGGCCGCAGGATGTCTGAGGCCTCATCGTACCGGCGGGCTTCATGCAAACACAACGCAAGATTCAGGCGCGGCTTTTCGTCGTCGGGCTGCAGATCGACCAGGATACGGAAGACGGCGGCGGCATCAGCAGGGCGATTTTCGAGCAGCAGACATTGCCCGAAACGCCAGAGCGCTAACGGTTCGGCTTGAATCTCACGACGGGCCTTTTCAAAGTGGCCGAGGGCGTCTCGACATTGCTTGCGCTCGAAGGCCAGACTGCCAAGCATTGCGTGCGCAGTCGCATTCCCGGGGTCAAGCGCAACGACCTTGCGCAGCGTGAGCCACGCACGCGGTTCTCCGAGAGTATACTCCACCTGCGCCTTGCCCAACAACGCCGGGAGATACTCGGGCGCCACGGCGACGGCGCGGTCGTAGGCCTCCAGGCTTTCGCGTGAACGGCCCAGACCATCCAACGCCAACCCGCGCAGCGTCCACAAGCGAGCGTCGCGAGGCGCCGCGTAGACAAGGGGGTCGAGCAATCGCAAGGCCTCGTCAAAGCGTTTCAACCTGAGCGCGTGCCCGACCTGCTCGACCGCGCCCGCCCGCGGTACCGGCTGGCCACCCAGCAACAGCACTGCGACCGTGGCGATAACGACTTGCATCGCTCCATACTACCGTGGCCCGGCGCTTAGCAAGCGCAACCGGGACGAGTCACTGCAGGCGCCACTCGTAAATGCCCGCCGCGAAACGCTCTTGCGTCTGGACTCTCAAACGGACCCGCTTGGTTTCGACCGGCTGGAAGCTGACACGGCTGAGCCCGTCCGCGCGTGTTTCGTACTCGGAGGTGCGGCTGACGGCGTGCCATCGGCTGCCGTCCCACCATTGCACCTCCCAGAACTCGGGCAGGTGGCAGGGCGCGCGCGGGGACTTGTCCTCAGCCCAGTAGACCTCGGTCGCGGAAAACCGCCGCGGAACCCCGTACTGGTATTCCACCCATTCCAGCATGCCGCGCCGGCCATCCCAGGTGAAACGCGGCGTATCGGGATCGTCTGAGTTGCGGGGCAGAACACCATCGTTGATCGCGGTGGGCTGTTCGAAGTGAGACGCGTTGGAGTAGAGGATGATGGGGAGGGAATCCTGCCAGACACGCGCGTCCGGGCCTTCGCCGATCTGGGGGAACGACGCGATGCGCAGGCGCGCACAGCCCATCGGGATGAGCGTGATCTCCTCTACCGGCGCGGTGGACCGCACCGGGCTCTGCTGCACCTCGGCAACCAGACCGTTGGACTCCTGCTTCCATTCGGGGATGCGCTTGCCCTTCGCGCGCAGCACGATCGGGGCTGCATCCACGGTAAACGGCTGCGCCGCCAGAGGGCCCGGCTTCCGGACAACCTCGAAGGAGGCGGCCGGAGACTTCAGGTCCACGAGGAGGCCGTAGTTCCAGGCGGTGGTGGGGTACACCTCAAAGCCGGGCCACTTGTCCGTGCCTTCCTTGCGCTCCCATCTCTCGCCAATCCGCAGCGAGTAGGTCAGCGGGCCGCGATGTACCGAAACCGTGTTTCTGTTTCTCGACCATTGCGTGGTGGCAATCTCCATCGGCAGCTCGAGTTCGAGCTTGTCTCCGTTGCTCCAGGTGCGTTCCACGACGAGCCATCCGCGCGCGTTCACGGGCAGCGCCTGTTGCTGCCCGTTGACGCGCAACTTCGGCGCCTTGCACCAGGCCGGCACTCGCAGCGTCATCGGGAAGCGCACCGGCTTCGGAGACGATACGCTGAAGGTGACGATCTCGTCAAACGGATAGTCCGTGGTTTCGGTGATCGTCACCTTCGTCCCGTCGCCCACCCTGGCGGTTACCTGGCTGGGAGCGTAGAGCACCGGCGCGAGACCGTTATTCGGCGTGGCCATCCACAGGTGCTCCGCGTAGTAGGGCCAGGCAAACGCCACGTTGTGCTGGCAACACCGGTACTGGTGAGGGTTGTAGGAGTACATATCGCCGCCGTTCTGTATCATCGGCGCCTTGTTCTGACGATCGAGCTGAATCTGATTGGGGGCGGTCAGGTAGTGGAGGCCCTTCAGATCCGGTGTCATCGAGGCAGGCAGGGAGTTGAAGGCAATGTCCTCGGCGCGGTCGGCCCACTTCCCATCGCCGCTGATGCCGACCAGCAGATAGTCACTGTACATCATCTCGGCTTTCGCGCAGGTCTCCGCTGCCTGGCGCGGTCCGGTAAAGCCGGGCCGCGCGTTTTCGTCCGCGCCGTAGAGGCCGCCGGACACCTGGCCGTAGATCTCGAATACCGTGTCGTAGACCCGCTCCGTCTCGCGCAGATACCGAATGTCCTTCGATTGCTGATAGAATTGCGCCGGCGCGCGGAAACACTCGGCAATGTTGACAACGTGCCAGGTCGGTATCCCCCCCACCCAGCCGGCGGTACGCTCGTGGTTTACGCGGGCCAGGTCGAGCAGCCAGCTTTCGCCGGTGCGGTTATAAAGCCAGTAGATGCTGTCGAGGTTGTCGCCCGCGCGCCAGTGCTGCCAGCTGAACGGCAGAAAACGGTTCAGCGGAATTGTCGTCTGCCAGCGGAAGTATTTCAACATGAACGACAGCACGCGCTTGTCTCCAGTCGCTTCGTAGTAGGAGCGCAGCGGGTACAGCATGACCATGTTCGGCCAGAGGTCCGGGACGTTGGAGCCGCGAGGGAACCGGTCGCCGTCGAGGTTGCTCTGGCTGCCGAAGTAACCGTCGGGCCGCTGGCTGGCGAGGACCGCTTCAACCCATCGCTGGGCCTCCGTGGAGATGCGCTTATCGTCCAGGATATGACCCAGGTTCCAGAAGCCCCGCAGCCAGTAGGGAACCTCCTCCCAGCCGTACTTGCCCTGGCCGCTGGGATGGGTCCACGCATTGCCGTCAAACCTGCAAAACTCGCTGATCTCCGTGAGGTGACCGATGAAGCCTTCGGCTTTGAATTCGAGTTGGCGCCGCACCCAGCCGTCGGGCCGGATGCTGCCGATGGGCAGCTTGATCAGCGTGCTCGGCAACAGCGGTTCCCGGTTGCCGACGTAATAATCGTTTTTGCCTTTCGGGGGAAGAGTTTCGACGGCGGTGACCTTGGTGTCGTCGCGCCGCGCGGGCGCAGAGGCCTGCACCGGCGATCCCACCGCCACAAGCAGCACCAGACAGGCCGCCGGCTTCGCGAGCCGGGCACGGATTGGCGTCATTGATTTCACCTCGTTCTGTTCATTTCAGTTCCACGTGTACTTCACCCAAACCAGCAGCGGGCTGCGCCCGCGGTTGCCGTAGGTGTAGTAGGGAACAAAAACAAGTTCCGCTTGCCGAACGGGCCTGGCGGGCGTTGCCGCAAGGGCGCGGTAGAGCGGTTCCTCGATGGGAGAGTTGGGGCAAACGGCGCCCTTGTGGCGCAGGGTCCGGATTCCGTCGAGCAAGTCGGGCCGATCCTCGGACTGAAACCGGTTCCAGGGTTCGGGGCCCAGCGCCAGGGACACCTCGGCCAGGGACGTGACTCCCTCCTGGTCGATCTGCGCCAGGCAATACACCAGCGGCCCTCGTTCGAGCGCGGCTCTGCCGTGGTTGTCCCTGGAATAGGGATGCGCCTGGATGAGGCGGGGCCGGAGGTCGAATTTCACTGCGACCTTGTCGCCAGGGCGCCAGCGCCGGCGCAGGGGAAGATAGCTGCCGGGTTGCGCGGCGCCCTGCCACGCGCTGCCGTTCACGGCGACGGCGGCCGACGGGGCCCAGCCCGGGATGCGGAGATGAAGAGTGAAATCGGCAGCCGCCGCGGGCGCGACTGTGATCTCGACGGTGTCGCTCCACGGGTAGTCCGTCTTCTCGATGCCGGCCTGTAGCATGTGCCCCAGGCAGTACAGCTCGTGGCCGCTCTGCATCTGCGCGAAACGCAGCGGTCGCCGTTCGTCGACATAGTAGGTGTTCAGGTATCCGCTCGGCTCCTGTGCGGCTACGACCTCGTCAATGATCCTGTCGAGCGTGGAGCGAAGCTCCGGGCGGTCCTCGCGCTGGAGCACGAAGGCGACCGCTTCCATCCACTTGTAGAGATCGGAATCGGTGAACAGGGCCCCGCGCCGGGGGTCGTCCTTGCGTCCCGAGAGGCAGCGGAAATTATCCACCACGCCCTTCTCTTCCATGAGCGGCAGGAGGGTCGGTATACTCCGTTCCACGGTGACCTGCATTCGGCGGGACCAGAATCCCTCGCCCAGTTTCACGGCACGGACAGGAACGGAGCGCAACTTTGCGTGCGGAGAGTCCTCGAGATACAGGATGCCCTGGGAGCGCCAGTCGGGTTCGGCCGCCGGCGCCAGGGCGCACAGGCGGGCCACACAGCCGGTCGCAAGCGCAGCCCGCTTGAGGTGCGGTGTCATCGGGAGCAGACTCGGACGGGGGCGACCAGAGTCGCCCCCGTATGCGGACCTAAAACGAGATCCGCGCGGCCAACTGAATGATGCGCGGATCCAGGGTGGAAGTCACCCGCCCGAAGGTGGCGCCGGTGACGCTGCCGCTTACTCCCAGGAGGTTGACCCGGTTCAGCACGTTGAAGAACTCGAACCGAAGTTGAAGATTTCCGCGCTCGCCAAGCGGCGGCACGGGTACGTTCTTGATCGCTGCCGTATCGACACTAATGAACCCCGGGTTGCGGTACGGATGCCGCTTGAGGTTGCCTTGTGTCCCCGGGGCCGGAGCGGGGAAGTCAGCGGCCGTGAAGATCCCCCGGATATAGTCCTGGCGGCTGTGCTTTCCGGTGAGGTCCCTGCTTGGAGCGTTGGGGTAGTCGTAGTTCAAACCATCGGCGTTGTAATCGCCGCTGCCGGGACGGTAGCCGACCACCTTTCCGGTCGCATCGCGAATCGGATTGAACGGGCTGGTGTTGACCACCATGAACGGAGTTCCGCTTTGCAGAATGGTGACCGACGACAGGGTCCACCGTCCAAACAGGACCTTCAGAACGGGGTGCCCGTGCGGGGTGGGCAGATTGTATACGCCACTCAGGGAAAACCGCTGGCGGATATCCCAATCAGCATAGGACTTGTACAGCTCGAATTCATGCTGGTCGGGATAGTTAAACCCGCCATCCCGGTTGATCCGCGAGCCCCCCTGGCCGTAGTCCTCGACCTTGGCCAGAGTGTAGGAGCTCTGGAAGCTGCCGGGCCCCCAGCGGCCGCGCAGCGTAAGGATCATCCCGTTGTAGTAGATCTTGTTGCGGTTCAGTTCGTAGATCATCTGCCCGAAGCTGGGGTTCAGGCGGTGGAGTTTGCCGTCGAGCAGATCTCCGGGGAAGCGGTTGAAATCGGTGCCGTTGATGTGATCCCAGCTGCGCGAGCCGCTGTACGTCGCACCTCCGACCAGAGCGCCGACGAGCTGGCGTTCGAATCCGGCCAGGTAGCTTATGGTCTTCGGCGCCCTGATTGCCGGATCCACGCCGCCGACGTTTGCCTGCACACCCTTCAACCCGCCCCTCTCGTCAAGGTCGGCCGCCGGGATGGTCGGGAGCGCAAAGCCGAAGGGGTACTTCGTGCTGGTGCCCATGGAGAAGACGGGCTTCGGATCCCCGTGCGCGTAAAGCGTCGGGAAGATGAAGCTTGGAGGGTTCGCGCGGATACGGTTCTCCTCGCCCAGCGGTATCCAGTCCCGGTAGAGGCCGATACCGCCCCGGATGGACCACCTGCCCGCGCGGCTGGGATCCCAGGCGATGCCGACCCGGGGGGTGATATTCTTGTTCTGCCGTCTGTAATACATGCCGGGCATCTGGCGCACCGCCGCGGCAGCGATCCTCTCGTCCATCGTGCTGCCTTGGCCGAGAACGATATTGCCGAGCTTGGTTTCCCCGGCGGGGTAGTGGTTACCGTAGTCGTCCCAACGGACTCCCGCCGTGACGGTGACGTTGGGCCTGGCTTTCCACTCGTCCTGGACGAACGCGCCGAAGGTGGTCAGCTTGAACCAGTAATCGTATTTCGCGACCTTGCCGGTCAGCGGGTCGAAGGCGAGGCCGGACTGGCTGTAGGGATTGTCCAGCACCAAGTCGAGCAGGTTGTTGAAGTAGAAGGACGGCTTGGCTGAGCCGCCGTGGAACCGCGCGTCGTCGTCACCATGCCAGGCTCCGAACCCGAACCTCAGCGAGTGCGAGCCTCGCACCCAGCTCAGCACGTCACGCCAGTTATAGTTGTGCTGAATCCAGGTGTTGGGTCCGCCGAGGCTGATGCCGGTGCCCTGGAAGCCGATGCTGATGCTGGGCAGCTTCATCGCTTCCTGCTCGGTGAAATTGCGTTTCCCCTGCATCCGCAGGTAGCCGAAGCCGACCTCGTTGAGCAGGCTGGGCGAGAAGGTATGCGACCAGCTGGCCTGCAGCGCGGGCACGGTATCGTCGTCCTTGTAGTTCTCGACGCCCTGGCGCAGGATCAGCGGCTGTATGTCCAGGACCTTCTTGTAATAGTTGACATAGAAGCGGTCGCGATTGGCGTTCAGATACTGATCCGCGCGCACGTTCCACTGGATGGCGTTGCGCGCCACGTTGCGTCGAAACAGGCCGGTCATGACCATGGGCATGTTGCAGGGCACGTTCCGCGCCGCGGGTGTGCCGCACTCGGCTCCCAAAACGTCCGCCGCCGTGCGGACCACCCCTGTGATGGTGGTGTCGCGCATGGGATAGCCGGCCAGAATCTTCGTGCCCAGCGAATTCGGGAAGTTGGCCTTGGCCCAGTTGACGAACTCGGTGCTCTCGAAGGTTCTCACCGAGTCACCCATGGAGATCTGCGATCGCAGAGCTTCCGTGGAGACGAAGAAGAACGTCTTATTCCGAACCACCGGCCCGCCCAAGGTGCCGGTGATGTAGTGCTTCTTGAACGGCTCGTACTTCTGGGTAAACACCGTCCGGGCGGTCAGGTGCTGGTTGTTGAACATGTAGTTGGCGGTGCCGTGGAAGTCGTTACTGCCAGACTTCGTGGTGACGGCAATCTGGATCGAACTGCCCCAGCCCCCCTCGACGCTAAAGGTGTTGGTTTGGATGGCGATTTCCTCGATCGAGTCAGGGTTGGGCGAGAGGTTCGTCGTCCCCTGCATGATGTTGCTGGTCACGTTGAGCCCGTCCACGGTGTACTGGTTGCCGCTTAGGTTGCGCCCACCGGCGTTGAAGTCGAGCATGCGCTCATTGGCGAAGTTGTCGGCGGCGCCGAAGCCCGTGCCCCCGCTGGCGCCGAGTCCGGTCACGCCCGGCGCTATGACCGCGAGCCCCAGACCATCGCGGCTCTTCAGCGGCAGCTCTTGCAGGACTTCGCGCTCGATTGTGGTCTGAATTCGCGTTTCGGCGATGTTCAAGACCGGCGCCTGGGCCGAGATCGTCACCTCCTCGGCGGTTCCCCGCACTTGCAGAACGAGATTTACGCCGGCCGTTTGCGCGGTTTGAAGCGTGATCTCCAGAGTGGTTGGCTGAAACCCGCTGGCACGTGCCGATACCAGGTACCGGCCCGGCGCCAGGCTGCTGAAGCGGTACACTCCCGAGTCGCTCGTTACGGTGGTGACTTCTACGCCCGTCGCGAGGTTTGTTAGCGTGACTGTCACGCCGGGGATGACCGCAAGAGACGGATCCTGCACGACACCTTGCACATTGCTGCTGAACTGGGGCCACGCCATTTGCGTGAGACCCAGCATCAGGATCGGCAGCATCGCCCGGGCTATGGATTGTACAGACACCACTCCCTCCTTCCAGGGCACCCGCGGCTTGGCGCACGTGCCCTCCGTTCTTTCCCTTAGCCGCCGTGGCGCAGAGACCCGGCTGGCATACTAGCAGCGCTTACCCCTGCCGGCCCGGAGGGTGCAACTCCGTTCGGTGTTCAGCGCTGCCTTGTCAACCTGTTCGTATGTGTAGCACAGACTGAAGACCCTGTCAATGGAAATCGGCCCGCCCTGATCCGTCCGTAGCCACCTGGATGCAAGGGCACGGCCCCTGAGGGTGGCTGCGGCGACTGCGCAATCAGGCGTGTTCTCGCGTCGCGGCGTGTCGTTGGCTGACCTTGAGCGTCCTTTGCCCCTTAGGCGACGCTCCAACGCCGGGGGGAGCCACACCTCCACCTGCGGCCTGCCAAGAAGTGGTCTGCAAATCCGTCGATAAGGTTTCCCGAAGACCGGCTACACGCGGATGGGCAGCATCCTCAGCGCCGCCAGCCATTCGGCCAGCCGGGCCGCGGTCGTGGCCAGACGCAGTACCAGGCGGCGGGCGTGATGCACCAGCCGGCCCGGCGTGTTGAAGATCAAAAACCGTAGCCGCTTCGGCCGCGCCGTCAGCAGTTCCGCCGGCAGTGCCAGCCTCTTCAGCGCCGTCATCACGTTGTGTGCGATCACCGCCAAGCGCAGCCACGCCGCATTGGTCCCGAAGTACTTCGACGGCATCACCCCCGCCGCCAGTTCGTTCTTGACCACGTCATGCACGCCTTCAATCGTTCCCGCCTTCTCCCGGTGCCACTCAATCAACCGTCCCGCCTTCCACTCCCGGATGTTCGTCACCACCGCGAAGTGCTTCACCTTGCTGCCGTCGGCAAACAGGCTCTCCTGCCGTTGCCGAATCCGGATCGCAAGGTAACGGAGCGGCTGCGTGTCCTTGTGCTCGGACTTCTCGCCGGGCACAAAGCTCACCTCTGCGCATTCCCGGATCTCCACCGGATGCGCGGCCCCATAGGGCTCCCACGCTGCTTCCGGCACCTTCTCGATGGCCTTGTGCAGGGGCTCGCTCATCCGGGCGCTGATCGCGAAGCCGATGCGTCCGCGCGGCCCCTCCGTACGCTTCTCGTTTCGCAGCCAGTTGATCAGATCGCTTTCATGACAGGCGGAATCGCCCCGGTAGTAGTACGTCGTCACCGTCTCCGGCAGCGCCGCGAACGCCCGCTTCGCCACAGTGAGCGGTTCCATCATCGCCGGCACATTCCCATCCCGGAACTCATCGGCCAGCACCACGTTCAGCTCCGCCCACACCGCCAGCATGGGCTGGTAACCCCGTTCTCCTTCGTACGTCCGCAAGGCCTCCTGCTTGCGGCTCTCGATGATGGTTGCGTCCTGGTCCACTGTGGCGATCCGCTGGTCGGGACACCGCCGCCCCAACTCCTGCACCAAGCCGCGGTTCACCCAACCCAGCCCCACCAGCGCTTCGCTCTCCGCGGGAATGTAGGCGATCTCCTCGCCCCGGCGCCGCTGCTTGGCCTCCTCGATCTTTTCTTCCTCGTGAAACTGATACAGAAACTTCCGCGCCGCCTCGGGCGAGGGAATCCCGTGCCCGATCATCTCGCTCAATCCCGGGTCTTCCCGCAGTCGCTGGAAATCCTCGAAACACTCGCCCCCCCTCGGCGCTTGGCAGGAATGACCCAGTTGTGCTCGGTTAGAGTGACCCGGGCGGGGAACAGGATCGGGAATGCCTCTCAGATGCAGTTCACAGCGATTTGGCGCGCGCCAAAGGAGCGTCAAGAGTACTGGGGTGGGTCACTCTTGGCGAGCGAACCCGGGTCATTTCTCGCGAGTGCCGAAGTTTCACCGAAGGTGTGAGCGATCAAGCCCTCTCGGACTCAGCGGCGGCCGCTTAAACACAAGAAACACGGCAAAAAATGTTTCAGGACCTGATTCCGTTAACAGTGAGCGGCGCCAGTTGAGCGAATGGCGCGGCTTCCACGAGGAGGGGGCCTGGAGTCTCGACCCGCTGATCACGCGTGGAAATCGAGGCTAGCGCGCCCGAGGTTCCCACGGACGCGACGCGGCCACCGAGATGCCGCGGCCGAACTCCTTCGAGACCGCGCAATAGAAATGGAACAATGTGCCGCGGTGGGCGACCACCGACGGTTTGTGAGCGTACCGCGAGTCCACCGACCCGGGCGCTCCCACGTCGATCAGCACGCCCTCGCACTTTTCGGCGCTTTCAAGATCGCGAGAGAGTGTGAGCAGGTCGCGAGCGACGCCCTTGGCGTCCAGACCGTAATAGAAAATGGCCCAGCCGCCGCGGTAGCGCAAGACGCAGGGGTCGCTGGCAAAGATCTCGTCTGGTGAGCCGGGCGCGCCGGCCGGCAGTATGGGTTGGCTGGCAGGCGGGTCCAGGTTCGAAGGTCGCGCGAGACCGCCACGCCGGTGTGTTCCTTCCAGCGGCGCCCTTCGTCTTTCGCATTGTAAACGAGGAAATAACGGCCGCCCTGCTCCACGATGCAGGCTTTATAGAGCCCGCCGCGCTCCCAATCGGCTCCGTCTTCAGCGCGAAGGCAGGGAGGCTCGATCTCCCACTTCCTCAGGTCCGAACTCCAGCACAACCCGATCACCGCAGGGCCCTGCTCATAGCCAGGCTTGGGGTAGGCATGATAGACGCCCAGAAATCGCCCGCGCACGCGCCGCAACCGGCCGGGCGCGAAGACGTCGTTCTCGCGGAGGATCCACGTCAGGGCAATGCTGTAGCGGATCAGCGGCGTTTCCCGGTCCCGCCGTATGATGAGCCCCTCGCGTTTCCAGCTCGCCAGATCGTGCGATGACGCAAGGCCGGTCTGATAGCCGATGCCGTCGAAGCCGACGTAAGTCATCCAGAACCGGCCACCGTGGTGGTATACAAATGGACAATCCGCGCCCTGGCTGTCGAAATCACCGGCAGCTTCCGACGGCGCTACGACGAGCCGCCCGATTTTGTAGGGAGTCTTGAGATCCTCCGGAATGCCGCGCGTGGCACCGGCGAGGGGTACCGCGGCGAGCGACAGAAATGCCCGCCGGCCTATCTGCCCTCCGTTGAAACTGTTCTTCCCACGACGCAAGGTGTGCCTCCAGCGTGACGTCATAAGCTCCGGGCGTCCGGGAGAAAGGGCGCGGAGGTCGGCCGCCGCGCCCCCTTTCGGCGAGAGCGTCTACTTCTGGTACAGCGTCCAGACCTGCATCGCCGCCGGGCCCCGGTTCAGGAAGGTGTAATAGGGAATCAGCACCAGGTCCGCCGGCTTGCCGCCCTTGTAGTCGAAGCTCTGCACCGGTTCGTAAAGCGACAGTCCCGAGGCGGGTCTCGTGGCGCTGAGCCCGCGATGGCGCAGGACCACCACTCCGCCGAGCAGGTCCTTCCGGAACTCGGCGGTGAAGTCCTTGGCCGGATCGGCCGAAAGCTTAAAAAAGGTGTCGAACACGTCGACGCCCGCGGGCTGGTCGTGTTGCTCCAGCGCGTAGACGATCGGGCCGCGCATGATCGCCACCCTGCCCTGGTTATCCACGACGCGCGGGTGCGACTTGATCGCACGCGGCTTCATATCCAGGGCAATGCGGACCGTGTCCCCGGGCGCCCAGCGCCGCTTGATGGGGATATACTCGCCCGCTTTCACCGGCCCGGCGATGCGTCTGCCGCCCACCTGCACCTCCGCTGCTTCGGCCCATTCAGGGATACGGACGTGAATCGTGAACTCCTTCGCGGCCGCGGGATTCACCGTCAGGTCCACGGTCCCATCCCAGGGATAACGCGTATCCTGCTTCACCTTCAGCGGCGTCCCGTCCTCCAGCTTCCAGTTCATCTCGTTCGGACCGTAAAGATGGACGTAGAGCCCGTCCCGGCTGGTGCTGTAGTACAGGCCCGGCAGCGAGGCGAACGTGCGCTCCAGGTTGGGCGGGCAGCACGTCGTGCTGTACCAGGGATTCCGGATCCCTTTGGCCGCCTCGGCCGTCAGTTCCAGCGGGTTGCGGTAGCAGTACAGGGTGCCTTCGAGGGACATTCCGGAGTTGATGGAGTTGTGCAGCGCGAGCTCGATAACGTCGGCGTACTTGGCCTCGCCCGCGGCGGCCAGCATGCGCCAGTTCCACATCAGGTTGGCGATGGCGGCGCAGCTCTCCGTGTACGCCCTGGCGTTGGGCAGCTCGTAGGGATCGCCGAAGGCCTCCCCCGCCGCGCGCGAGCCGATGCCGCCGGTGATGTACATCTTGCTCGTGACCATGTCGTTCCACAGGCGGTTTAGCGTCCTGCGGTATTCCGCGTCGCCGGTCTCAATGTAGTAGTCCGTCGCGCCGGAGGTGGCATATGCGGCCCGAACCGCGTGGCCCTCCATGATCGTCCGCTGTGTGAAAGGCTTGCCGCTGAACATGTACACGAGCTGCTGGGGCCGGAGCTTCAGGCGCTCGCCGTCTCCGCGCAGGATGTAACCAGCTAGGTCGAGGTGCTGCCGGTTTCCGGTCACGCGGTACAGCTCAACCAGTGCCAGTTCGATCTCCGGATGGCCGGCCAGCAGCGGCTGCTTGTCCGGCCCGAAGTCCCGCAGCAGGTAGTCCACGAACTTGATGCCACCGTCAAGCAGTTTGCGGTTGCCGGTGGCGCGGTAATAGGCGATCGCAGCCTGCAGCATGTGGCCCAGGCAGTACAGCTCGTGGCCGCGTTCCTGCTCCTTCCAGCGGAGCGCTTTGCGGTCCTCCACGTACCAGGTGTTCAAATAACCCGAGGGCTCCTGCGCGGCCAGGATTTCATCGGTGAGGCGGTCGAAGTTGGCGCGCAGATCGGGCCGGTCCTCGCTCTGCAGCACGAAAGCGACCGCCTCCATCCATTTGTAGAGGTCCGAGTCGGTGTAGAGGGGCCCGCGCCGCGGCACGTCTTTGCGCCCGGACAGGCGACGGAAGTTGTCCACAATGCCGTTCTGTTCGAGCAGTTCCAGCAGCGTGGGAATGCTCTTCTCCACGTTGATCTTCCGGCGCTCAGCCCAGAGACCCTCGCTGATCTTGACGGCTGAGACCGGCACGTTCCGCAGCTTGGCGTGCGGTGATTTCTCCAGGTTGAGGATCACGGATGGCGGCCGCTCGGCGGCGTAGGCCGCGAAAGCCCCAACAACGATGAGGGCTGGAATACAAATCTGTCGCATCTGGGATCTCCCTATCCGATAAGCGCTTCCATGTTCGTTCACACCCGCCGGCGCCGCAGGCCAGCCTTAAGAGCCGGCCGCCGCCGGGCTATTTCAACGAGCCGGTGACCCGTTGAAGTTTCTCGCTGGCCGCGATCTGCTGCCCGTCGGCGTAGACCCGCAGCCCCCGGCCGCGGCCGTATCGCCTGCCGGTTCTGTCGTAGAGGATCGTCAGCGTCCTGTCTCTGTAGCGGACGTTATCAAGCGCGAAGTAATCCCAGGCCCCGTCCGGAACGAGCGGGCGTACTTCGACGACGTTGTCGGCGCGGGGCCGCAGCCCGATCAGGCCGCTGATCACGAGATCGCAGAAACTGGAGTGGTTGTAATCCTTCCCGCGATCCTTATCGCGCCGGTCGCGCGCGTGCAGGATCGTCCTGGCGATCCACTCGCCCGTGTCGGGGTGCAGGTTCTCGTCGATCCACGGCACGATAGTGCCATCCGGCAGTTTCATTCGGTGGGACCGCGCGAAGATACGGAGCAGCTCCAGGTAGTCTCGCCTGGAAACGAACTCCTGCGAGTAGTTGTTCAAGAGGTTGGCCATCGCGGTCAGGGTTGCCGAAGTGGCGAAAGGCCAACTTGGACCGTTCCACAGGCACTCGTGCTTGTGCTCGAACATGAAGCGGGGATGCCGCCGCTCGGCCGTGGTCGGACCGTAGGGGGCATAGAACCCGTCACGGTCTATGAGCTGCTTCCATGCTACGGAGTAGCGGGATGAGGGAAGGCTGAAGTACCACGGGGTATAGCCGTGGAGCTCCCGAACGTCGGCGAGCTTTGCGCCGGGATCCTGCGGCAGCACTTTGAAGAACTGCGCCTGTTCGTCCCAGAGCTTCTCCTCTACGGCAGTCTTGATCTCGGCCGCCCGGCGCCGGAACCTGGTGGCGATATCGCTGCGGGCCGCGATCTCGGCGATCCGGGCGATAGCGACCGCATCCCCATACATGTAGCTGTTGATCGTTGCGCGATACCCGCTGCCGCCGATCGAGATCTCCATCCCGTCGCGGTCGTCGATCTGCCAGAACAGGCCATTCGGCCCCAGCCTGGCGGCTCCGGCGTCCTTTTGTTTCGGGTCCACGGCCCAGCCGTTTTCCCAAGCCTCGAAATTCGCCACTAAATCGGGGAGCAGCTCGGTAGTTAGCCGCCGGTCGCCGGTAACCAGGAAGCGGCTGTAAATCGAGTCGGCCGCCCAGAAGCTGTAGCGCCTCGGCTCGCCTCCCTTGCGGATCCAGAACACGCTGTAGTCATCCAGATAGCGCCTTTCGCGCAGCCAGCGCCCCTCGTAGAAGTGGTGCCCGGCGGGGCAGGAAATCGTGTTGTGTTTGCCCGCCCACGAAACCGGCGGCAGGAACTCGAGAACGACGAAGCCGTCGGGCGTTTCCTTCAGATGCTTGCGATACGTCCACCAGCGGAAGTAGTACGTCCGCTCGATGTCCTCGTCCGGACAGTCCAGCAACGGGATATTGTCTTTCAGGAAATCGAAAGCAGCCTGGTTGGGAATGTGGTTGATCATCGATTCGACGTCGTGCCGGTTGAAACGGTCGACATAGCGCTTCAGCGCAGCCGTCATCAATACGAGCGGTTCACTCTGCGCCGGCGTGGCGGACCCGGCGATGAGCATCGCCAGGCTCACTGTGAATCGGATTGCGATGGCAGATCTGCTCATGGATGAAGTCTCCGGTCGGATAAGACCTCGGGCCACGGAATGTGGCATCCCTGCGGCCCGGACGCTGCACGAAGGTCCTCATGACTGCGACCACCCCGTACGGGCGGGAGCGGTCGATTGGCGCACCACCAGGCTGGTTTCCACGCGGTACTCGTTGCCGGGCCGGCTGTCGTCGGCCAGCATATCCCACAGTGCCTGGAAGGCCGCGGTGCCGATCTTGGATCTGGGGACCGCCACGGTCGTAAGGGCGGGCTGCACGTACTCGGAGAACGTGATGTTGTCAAAGCCGACAATCGACAACTCGGCCGGAACCGCGATGCCCTTGTCGTACGCGCAGTGCATGGCGCCGATGGCCATCAGGTCGTTGGCCGCGACGATGGCCGAGAGTGGACCGGTGGACAGGAGCCGGGAGCAGGCGAAGTACCCGCCTTTTACGGTCAGGTCCGATTCGACCGTTCGAGCGACAATGGGCCTGCCCGCGCCGGCGCAGTCGAGAAACGCACGCCGGCGCCGGTCGGCGGAATGCAGGTGCAGCGGTCCGCCGATGAAGCCGACTTCGCGGTGCCCCAGCGCCCTCAGGTGTTCCATCGCCTGGCCGATGCCGTTCTCGTAGTCCAGCACGATGTTGCTGACGAACCGGTCCACCCGGCCCAGATCGAGGTACACCGAGCCAACCTTCTCCTGGACGAGCATCTCCATCACACAGGGATCGATCTGGGAGGTCAGGATGGCAACGCCTGGTACTCTCAACCCGAGCAGGCGCTTGACGCAGACCAGCGTCCGATGGACGTCATAGTTCGTGTTGATGACGATGGACTCCATCTCATCTCAAGTGAATTGTGATGAGCTGCCGTCCAGATGAGTTCGCCGGCAGAGTAATGGTTTCTTCGACAGCATCGAACTGCCGCAGGGGCCTGCCATTCAGCGTCACCGCGCGGATCCGTTTCCCTCCCGGCACGCGGCAGCGGAGCTTTACAGTAGCAGTGAAGGTCTCCGGTAGCGTGAGATCGGCGTCGATTCGATTGTCGCGCAGCCTCGAGACCAGCTTGAAACTGACAGGTCCGAACCGCGTCGGTGCGCCACTCGCCGAGATGGTTTTCCCGTGCTCCAGCCATTCTCGGGGCGTTCCCTTCGCCAGCCAGACTACGTCCGACTCGCAGTCCTCAAACACCAGCATCCAACGCGCCATCATCGGAACCACCAATTGCGCCGGAGTGCAGTACGGTGCCGCCGGCCGCTCCAGACCGATGTTGCGCGTCTCCGGCGCGACCCACCCGCCGCGCGTGTACTGGTGTGCCATGATGCTGTAAAGCGTCAGCAGGTACGATGGGATGAAATCGTGCTGGAGCAGGCCGTAGGCGTGCCCGTACGTGAGGAACCCGGCCATTTCGTTCCTGCCGTAGCCGTACGCTGCCGGCACACCCAGAATGATGTCCCGGTGCGCCGCGCGGTAGTTCACCACCATCTCGACCTGCTCGCGGCTGAGATTGCCGGAAAACAGCATCTCCATGTAGGTCCTGTACGAGCGAGACTGCGGGTCCAGCGGGTCGCGCTTCAGCGCCTCGGGGAAAGCCTCCCGCACCCCCGCAATCCCCGGCAGAAACGGCGGCTGCACTCCTCGAAGAATGGATCGCTCGATCGCGGTTCGCAGATCACCGCGCAGCGCCGCCGCCTCTTTTTGGAGCGTTCGGCCCCACTCTTCCAACGAAGCATCCGACTTCGCTTTGCCGATCCTTTCCCACACTCGACCCAGGTCCCGGAAACCGCGCGCCGCCTCCGTGCTGTTTCCGAAATACGGTTGCATGTAGCGCAACGGGTCGGGATCGAGACAGGAATCCGCCTCGCTCCATCCCGCGATCATGCCGAAGGCCGGGCTCTCCCGCGGCAGGTCCAGTGCTTTCTTCCGCATTTCCAGCAGCAACTTCGCCACCGCGTCAATGCGCCGCCGGAGCCGCAGCAGCAGATCGGTATCCCCGCTGTAATCCCCGTATGCGGCGACCACCGTCAGCATTCGCCCATACTGGCCGGTTTCCGGCCCGCGATAGAGGATCGATCCGTCGTCCCGGACGAACTTGCTGAAGTAGTTATCGATGTAGTCCCGGGCCAGCCCGAAGAGCCCCCACTCCAGCATGGCCGTGGTGTCCGCGTTGAGGGTGTCCGGAAAACCGTCGTGCTCGTAGCCCGCATACGCCTTGTCGGAAACACCGTACTTCGGTTCGGCGCCGACGCGCGTGATGATGGCTCGCGCCAGGGAATGACGCGCCATGTCCGCGAGCCGCTGGTCCGGAATCTCGATCTCCATGGCGGGCGCCAGCATGCGTCTCCAGTACGCGCGCGTTGCTTCCAGGTCCGCATAAAAAGGCCCCGGTGCCGCTTCGGTTCGCGGCGGGAACGGGTGGTACGAATCGAAATAGCGCACCCATTTCAACTCGCCATTCTCGACCCGGCAAACGCGATACCAGACCGGCTGAATCCACTCATTCTCCAGTCGCGGCGGCGCGAAGGCAATCATCTCTGACCAGTTGCCGTCCTCGTCCGGGTAGACGAACCGCACCACGGGCAGCCAGCCGCCCACCAAACCGTCCCACACTTTGCGTTGCTGCCGGACAGCGCGAATCTGGGGTGCGTACACGGCAGGGTCAAAGTTAGCCGTGCGCCCTCCGTAGGCGAATCCCACCTTGTCACGGTTTTGGCGCGTGCCCACGAATGTGAAGGTTTGGGTCCGCATGGTGGTGATCGGCGGAAAACACCCGGCCACCTCGGAGTACTCGGGATCGCCTCCCTGCTCCAGAAGTTCCCTTCCCAGGAGATCGTGCTCGCTCTGGAGGACCTCTTCGAGCGTGTGGCCGCGGTACAGGCTCGTCGGCGCGGCGTAAGTGGGCTCGAGCGACTTCGGCAGACTGGCCCGCACCCCGTCCGTGCCAGCGTAGATAAGGCTGCCGGCTCGGTCACTAAAGTCTTCGAACACGGCGGTCGGGGTCCCATTCTCGGTCCTGAAAACAGCCATGACAGTCCAAGGGCCGGTGCGCTCCCCCACGCCCATCGTGGTTCTCTGGCTTTGCCAGATGACCTCGACCTTCGCCCCCACGACCGCCACCACCTTCGGCGGCTGGGGCGCGACTTGCGCGGAATACGCCGCCACCGCGGCCAGAAGCGAAACGATTACCGCTCCCCGGCTCTGTGTCTGCGTCTGAGCAGCATGCGCGCGTAACGCCATGGAGAACATGCGGACAGAAAAGACAATCCTTCGAATGTCATTCATGTCAAAGAACCTCCAGACATCGGGCCATCCGACCCAGCAGAGCACTCACATGCAACCACGCTTGTCCAAATTAGCTTCTCAGCCGGGCCAGTTTGGACAGCACGTGGCGGCACCTCTGAGGCCGCCGCCGACCCCCAGACCGCTCCGGAGGCCCGTAGCACGAGCCTTCGGCGTGCCCCGCGGCCCGGGGAGGGTCCCGAGTCCCGCCGGCGCCAATTTGGACAGCATCTGAAAGCCGACGAGAACCTGCTTTTCACGCCATACTGCCGCCTCAATAAAATCAGCGACTTAACCTGCCCAACATGCCCGGTTCGCGGCTGATTTGGACAGCTGTGACATGCGACGGAACAACTCTTGTCCGAGATTTCCATCTATAACGGCGTCGGCCTTGTCAAGCGACACCTCGACTTTTTGGAGCCGGGAGCAGAGTCAAGGGCGGTCCGACGTCTTCTGTCGGACCGTTCATCGCAGACCCTTGACGCTGCGGACGGCTCCCCATACTGGGACGGGGATGAAGCCTGCGCAAAGCGCGGCTTCGTCCATATCAGGATTCTTTGGCCGCCTCTGACCAAGACTCGTACCCTCGAATCCCACGGTACCATCAGCTTCTACCAGCCATCTATCCGATCTTCCACCACAGACCATGATTCGTTGTTCGAACTCCCCTCTCCGTTGCCAGGGGAGGCAGGGTGCTCCACCATTTTGTCGATGGACTTCGGTCCACCACGGAAATCCCCGGGCTACCCTGCATACGAGCCGGCGGCGCCTGGCTGCCCGGCGTGCCGCAGCTTCCAGTACAGCCGCACCACCAACTTTCGCGCGATGGCCACTTTGGCTACCGCACTGCTACGACGGAACTTCAATCTCAGGTAGTCCCGCCGCAGTTCCGGATCCTCCCGCGCAGCGGTCTGCGCGGCTTCCACCAGCAAGAAGCGCAGCATCGAATTGCCTTGCTTGCTGATCCGTCCCAGCCGTTGTTTGCCTCCGCTACTCGACTCCCGGGGATTCAACCCCAGGTAACTGACCACCTGCTTGCTGTTGCGAAAGCGCTCCACGGGCCCGATCGTCGCCACAAACGCCAGGGCCGTCACCGGACCCACGCCGCGCTGTTGCATGAGGCGCCGGGCGGCGGGGCGGCGCTCGGCTTCCTGAATCACTGCCTCGTCCAAAGCGCGGATGGGGGCCGCCAGCCAGTCCAGCATCTGCAGTAGTTCCTGCCTCCGACGGCTGGCCCACGGACCCAGGGCGAGGCCTTCCAGTTCCTGGCGGCCCGCCGCCGTCCACAGCTTTCCTTTTCGGCAGATCCCCTCACCCATCGCCAGAGCGTGCAACTGGTTCCGCACCGACGTGCGCCAGCCAACCAGCTTATGCCGATGCCGGAGCAATTGCCGCACATCGCGCTCCCTGGGTGACGCAGTCCAGATGCGTGGAAACTTGTCCTTCAGCAACAAGTCCAGCAGATGGTACGCATCGCGGGAGTCCGTCTTCTGCTTGCGCACCACCGCCGCCCGGATCTCCGCCGCGTCTCCCACCCACAGCTCATGCCCTTGCTCCGCCAGCATGGTTTCAAACCATTGACTGTAGCCGGTGGCTTCCATTCCTACTCGCGCCGGCTCTGGAAGGCCGGCGTAGAAGGCGCGGGCTTCTCCGTTCTCATGTTCCAACCGGCGCTCCACCAGCTCGCCGGTCTGTGTATCCAGCATGGCGATCCGCTGGAAGCGCGTATGCAAATCACAGCCTATAATCAACATGCTCGGCTCCTTTCGTCCGAGTCTTGGTCAGATCGTTACTGCCAAGTCTACCCGGCCGACTGGAGCCGACGCCGTTATTCAATCATTTTGGACTACCGGACGAGTTCAGAATACACCCCCCCCCCCCCCCCGCGTCAAACCCCCAGCGCGGTTTTCGCGGCTTTCGGCGCGCCGGGGCTTGGGTGCCGCCTCCGGCCGTCATTCCGGCCGCCTGCCGAGGCCGCGAGCGCCGAAATCAGCAGTGGCGGCAAGCCTGTGCCTACCGTAAATCCCAGCTGAGCGAGCCAGCGGCTAGGAACGATCCGTGAGGAAGTGAGGGACTGCCGGGACTCCGGTGGAACTGGTGGGGAGCCGATGGCTTCCGAGGCGCAGCCGATCGCCGAACGCACTCGGTCACGGCGGGCGGCGGGTTCGCGGGGTGGGCAACAGCCCTGACGACCCACCGATCCCATGGGAGGAATGCGCCGGCGCTTGTCTCACGCCGTCCGGCGTTCGTAACGGTGGTGCAGGCCGCCGACCCGAGGGACCGCCACAACCTGGCCCATATCCGGCACTTGGTCTGGCCGTGGTTCCGGCGACTCTGTGGCCGTAGAGCAGGGTGGCCAAAGCCTCGCTCTGCTTCCTCTCGCCCGGCCCGCCGCGCCCGTGACGGCGGTCTTCGCTTCCATCCTGCGCCCAGGCGCCGGAGCTTCGATCCGTTCCGATTCCGCTCATTGGCAGGGCCGGAGCCTGGGGCCAGCAGTAGCGGGATGCCAGCAACGATCTTCGGGAAGAAGACCGGGTGCTTCGAGAGCAACGGAGCGGACAGCGCCTCCGTCTGAACGGCGGCCAGCGCCCCGGGGCCGGGGCTTGGTTAAGAGCCAGCTTCAGAGGCAGAAGAACTGCAAACCGTTTGGTTTCTTAGAAGTTCTTCAGCATTGTTGATTCGCCGTTTCGAGGCCGGCTCCACTCGGGGCGCCAAGCGCAACTTCGGAGATTCTCCACGAGGGTTCCGGAAATGCGTCCGTCTCGCGGAGCCAATTCTTTTCCCTGCAACGTTTTCCCCGCAGTTTGTTGACGGCACAGCCGCTTCTGCAAGTCCCCAACTGGCCGACGTTTCGCGCGTTCTCCCTCTTTCCGTTTGTCTCCGCGTTCGGCTTGGTGCGCCAGGTGCGCGCGCCCGTCGCGGTCACCGGAGGCCGTTTCTCCCCGTCTCCGGGCCGATTCGCTGAGTTGGTTAACGGCTCCGCCAGGTTGTCAGAACCCAGGTAGGACGTGCCGAACCCGCGCGGCGTATATAGTTAACGAACGCGGCAACACGCCCGCGTCGATCACATCCACCAGACGCCGGCTCGACCGCCAGGCGGAACTCGTCGTGGGCGGCCCACTGCGAACGGCGATGCTGTTGAGCTCACGCTGCTACCGGCAGGGCCGCCAGCGCTCCGAGAAGCAGGGAGACGAACCAGTTCGGCGGTTCGGCGTGTCCAGTCACCGCGCGGTTGCCCATGGTCCGGATGCGCCGCGATCCGGGCGGAACTTCCCGTTTCTGGTGGGGCGCCTGCCTTCGCACCGCCAGCGTCATCGTCGGTGGGATCGCCAGAATCGGCAGCGCGACGGTCCAGCCGGGTACGTCCAAGCGGGGGACGCGGCTGAAATGAGCTGCGTCGAAGAGGAGCGCCTGGAAGTGCTCCAGAACATCGAGTTCTCCAGCGTGAGCGTGCACCGCGCTGGCCCGGGGGATCACTGGTACTTTGCGTACATGCGCTTCATGAACTCGAGGCCCGCCTTCGCGTCGGACTGGAGATCGTTTGTGTTTGCCTCGACACTCATTCTCCCGCTGTAGCCAATCCGCTTCAGGTTTCCGAAGAAAACGGCGTAGCGCGAATCCTCGGCTTCGTCTCTCGGGAACACCCGGCCGCGGCCGGGATTGGAGATGTGGGTGTGGACGATGTACGGTCCTGCCTCGAGAATTGCGGCTGCGTCTTCGTTCTCGACCGCAAGATGATAGAAGTCGGCCATGATCCGTACCTTCGGATGGTTTGTGTCTCTCGCGAGCTTCCAGGCTTCTTCTATGGAGTTCACGATGTTGGACTCGGCCTTCTGCATGGGTTCGATGCCGATGACCATGCCGTACTTGCGGCTCACGATGTGGCTGCCGCAGTCGCGCAGGAACTCCTGCAGTTGCCGCCAAGCCTGCTCGCGCGGAAAGCCGGCCGGGACCGATCTCGCGGCGCCGCTCCCGAAATCGACAACCTTCGCCCCGAGCGCCTCGGCGCGTGCGAGCGCCTTCTCGACGTAAGCACGGACCTTCTCCCGGTCCACCGACGGTCCGGTGACCTTCAAGGCGCCGGGCAGGAACATGTTCATCGCCTCCACACGGATCTTCGAGGCACGGGCCTTGGCCAGCGCGGCCTCGAATTCGGCGTCGCTCAACTCCATGGTCTGCGTGACCGCGGGCTCGATGTAGTCGAAGCCCCAGGCCCCGATCTTGTCGATGTCCGCGAGCGGATTGTAGTCAGCAAATTTGGCGAGGCCGAAACGGAGCTGCAACTTCTCTGCCGGCCGTGCGGCGGGAGTCTCGGCAAGTAAAGTACAGACTGAGGCGGCGATCAACCCGCAGTACCACGCGCAAGGCTTCATGCGGCTATGCTCCCTCCCCCGGTCCCGGGGTGTCGTTTTCGGGCCGCGATCGAGGTGGCCAGAGAGCCATGGCGTGCGGCCGACTCGTTCGAGCCAGGATTTCCTTTTCGCGTCCTGGACACCATCCATGCTAAACCGAGCGGCTTCCGTCTAAGCAGTCTACTTCATCCTGCCGCTCCCAAACGAGTTCGGCGGCCCAGCCGTCAGAGACACTGCAAGTTCCCTTGATCCAGACCCTCGGGACCGCAATAGCGCCTGGTAACGCCCGCAGTCTTCCCAAATCCGGCCAACCTCCTGATGCTGTCGAATACATTCTGTCGAATACATTCTGGACGAGCGGTCTGTGCAATACGCTGGAAAGGTGGTCTTGGTCCGATCTGCGGGGACGCATAGTGAAAGGATGCGCCGTATTCCGGGAGTAAGAACTCCGGCGAATCGTCGGTCGGCGCGTGATCGAGCGTTGAACTGAGATCGCCGGCTGACACCCGGTGTCCAGATGGCGGTCTACCCAGTGGAGCCGATGAGGCGTTGCATGCTCTGATGAGGTCACCTACCGGATAGAATCCCGAAGCTTCGCGAGAGCGCTGTCGGCCGCTTCAAGCCGAATCAAGCCGGAGCGAGGATAGTCAAGATCGATTACGGTATAAATCGTGAAAGTGATGGACAGCGCGTAGACAAGGATGTGGAGCCAACTGCGGCTCCTGCGCTTCGCCATGGCATAACCGGCCAGGAATGCGCTAAGGAGGGCGACAGCGATCAGCAGGTTAAGGATCAGCGAAGGCAGGTGAGTGCGCAGGGCGACGGAGCGCGAAGTGGTAATGTCAATCATCTGATTAAGAGCCGGCAAGAGGACTATTGCTAGGGCCGATGTATTGTCGGTTCGGCTAGGTCTTCGACCGCCTGAAAAGTGTAGAAAAACCATTTTTATGTAGAATTGTTTTGGCGCATACTCGGGGTATGGGTCGTCCACCTCTGAGCATCGACATCGCGCCGAAGGACCAAAGACAACTCGCACAGTTATTGGGCGGCGGCGTCCAGCAGGTTCGGGTTGTGCTGCGCGCCTTGGCTCTATTGCAGTTGGCGAAAGGCGCCAGTGCACCGCAAATCGCCACCGGAGTTCCACTCAGTGCCCAGGCCATCCGCAACATTGGCCGCCGTTACCAGCAAAGCGGGTTGGAAGGGGCACTGTACGAACGCCAGCGGCCGGGCGCCGCCGAAGTACTCGATGCCAGCCAGAAACAACGTTTGATTGCAATGGTTTGCAGTAGCCCGCCAGAAGGCCGCGCCCGCTGGACCGTGCGTCTGGTGGCGGAAGAGGCCGTCAAACGCAAATTGGTCCCTCGCGTGGGAAGAGAGACGGTCCGAGTTCTCCTTATAAGCCACGATCTCAAACCGTGGCGGGAAAAAAATGTGGGTGGTCGCCGACCTGGATGACGAGTACATCGCCAGGATGGAAGACGTCCTGGAAGTATATGAGCGGCCTTTGGACCCGCAACAACCGGTCGTCTGTATCGATGAGAAGCCAGTCACGCTGCACGCCGATGTGCGGCCCGCCTCGCCGGCAGTACCGGGACGAGAAGCGCGCCGAGACAATGAATACAAGCGTTGCGGGACCGCCAATGTTTTCTGTGCAGTAGAGCCGAAGGCAGGCCGCCATTTCACCTTCGCGACGCCGGATCGCTCGGGCTTCGAGTTTGCTCAGGTCGCGGTCACCTTGGCGATGGCATATCCGGAGGCGGAGACGATCCATCTCGTACTGGACAACCTCAACATCCATCGCCGCAAAGCATTGGCGGATGCCTTTGGCGCGGACATGGCCGCCGAAGTCTGGGATCGGTTCACTGTCCATTACACGCCCACTCACGGCAGTTGGCTGAACCAAGCGGAAATCGAGATCGGGATCTTTTCGCGACAATGCCTGGGACACCGACGCATCCCTGACCTGAAGACTCTACGTCAAGAAGCGAAAGCCTGGAACCGGCGGGTGAACCGGGATCGGGTCAAAATCGACTGGAAGTTCGACCGCAAGACGGCACGTCGAAAGTTTGACTACAAACCCAAACCTTTTAAGCGGTCATAGACCTAGCAGCTACTGCCCCGGACCATATCTTCTGTTGGATCCCGGCAGCGTGCTCCATCTCCTGCTCGGCGGCCGGCAAGTCCGGGAGCTTCTGGTAAACTCGAAGCCGTGAATCCAGGTACTCCCGAAACAAACGGCGCATTTCGGCTTGGTCGGCAGCAGCGAGCAGGTCCAGACGAAGATAAGCGGTTCCGATCGCATTCGCCTCTTCAACAATCAGTTGGCGCCGCTGATCGAGTCGGGACGTCCCTCCGGCAAAGCTGAAGGCCAGGAGGAGACCGAGCAGTCCGAACACGGCTGCCTCAATGGCTCCGATGCCCTCATGGGCCAGGCTCTCGGAATGGCGGCGACCCAGGCGATAGCCAACATCCAGGAGAACGGTGATTCCGACGAATACGCCGAATGAAAGCGGCAGAGCCCAGACTGTTGTATTCATAAAAGAACAGCATAGTGCAAGTTCGGCCGCGACGGGCAGCGG